>CBAAAS010000348.1:0-4425 GCA_964658855.1 uncultured Mycobacterium sp. | reverse complement strand
CTGCCGCCGCCTGTTTACGGGTGGCAGCCCAGCTACGGCCCGCCGCCGCAGTACGGCGCTCCGAAGCCCGGGATCATCCCGCTGCGTCCGCTGAGCCTGAGCGACATCTTCAACGGCGCGGCCCTCTACATTCGCGCCAACCCCCGAGCCACGCTCGGACTGACCGCCATCGTCGTGGTCACCACGCAGATCATTTCGCTGGCCGCATCCGTCGGACCACTGGCCGCGGCCGGTCGGCTGAGAACAGCGCCGCCCGATGAGCTCACCGGACGTGATGTCGGGGTCTGGATGCTGTCGGGCGGGCTCGCCGGATTCGTCGGTTGGCTGGCCGGCATCCTGCTGACCGGCATTCTGACGGTCGTGGTCGGGCGCGCCGTGTTCGGCGGCAACATCGGCGCACGCGAAGCATGGGCCCGGATTCGCGGGCGTCTAGCAGCCTTATTCGGTCTGGTCGCGCTCGAGGCCGCCGGGCTGATCCTGCTCTGCGGCGGGGTGGGGGTGATCATCGGGGTCACCGTTGCCGCGGGCAACGGGGCGGCGGCGGTTCTGCTCGGCTTCCCGCTCGTGCTGACATCGATTGCCGGAGTCATCTATCTCTACGTGGCGTTGACGTTCGCACCAGTGCTGATCGTGCTCGAGCGAATGCCGGTGATCGATGCGATGACGCGGTCATTTGCTCTGATACGCAACAGCTTCTGGCGAATACTCGGCATCCGGATGCTGACGTGGTTGGTCGTGACGCTGATCGCCGGCGCCATTGCCGTCCCGTTCGACTTCCTCGGTCAGCTGGTCGGCGGGTCCGGCCCCGTGTTGGCCGCCGCGACGGTCGGGGCCGTCGGAGCGGTAATCGGCCGGATCATCACTGCCCCGTTCAGCGCCGGCGTGGTGGTCCTGCTCTACACCGACCGCCGAATCCGCGGCGAGGCATTCGATCTCGTGCTGCAGACCGGCGTCGCCCGAGGCCCCGCGGCCACCGCATCGAGCGACTACCTGTGGCTGACCCGGCCGGCATAGGACACGGAAAAGGATGCCGGCTATCGATATCGACCGCGACACCGCGCACGAGGCCGCCCAGCGCGAGTTGGACAAGCCGATCTACGCGGGAGGATCGGCCTCGCAACGCATCAGCGAATGGATCCACGAGTTGCTCTACCGCATCATCGAGAAGGGTTCGTCGCTTCCGGGCGGTTGGCTGACCATCACCGTGCTGGCCACCTTGCTGGTTGCCGCGGTGGTGGTCGCGGTTCGCATCGCACGCCGAACGATCCGCACCCGTGCCGGCGGCGACTACCAGCTGTTCGACACCGCGCAGCTCACCGCCGCCCAGCATCGCGCTATCGCGGAACGCTTTGCCATCGAGGAGAATTGGACCGCGGCGATCCGCCATCGCCTCCGCGCGGTGGCCCGCGGCCTCGAGGAGAACGGCACCCTGGATCCGGCACCCGGCCGCACCGCCAGCGAGCTGGCCGCCGACGCTGCCGGTCGATTGCCGGCGCTGGCCGCCGAATTATCGCGAGCGGCAACGGCATTCAACGACGTCACCTACGGCGAAAGGCCCGGCACCCGGGCCGCCTACCAGCTGATCGTCGATCTCGACGACCACCTTCACCAGTATTCCGCCGTCAGCCAATTCGGACCCTCCGAACAGCTGATCCCCGACTCGTGGGCCCCGGTCCGGTGACCGTCGCCCCGACAGTTCGTCCAGTTCGGCGACAAGCGTTGTGGTGGATGCTGGCCGCGCTGGCCGTTATCTGCGCGGTCGCCGCAACATCTACTTATCTGACCGCGACCCGGCCGGGAGGGCGACTGGATCCCGAGGCGACCGGCCCCGACGGCGGGCACGCACTGGTCGCGCTGCTGCGGGACCACGGCGTCACCGTCGTTGTCGCGAACAGCGTGGACGAGGCGGTGACCGCGGCGAGCCCGGGGTCGCTGCTGCTGTTCGGTCAAACCCAGCGCGTCACCTCCGAAGCGCTGGTGAAGCATCTGGCTGACGCTTCCGGCGATCTGCTGCTGGTCGAGCCCACGTCACGCGCACGCGCGGCGCTGTCCCCGGGAATCCGCAACTCTGGAACCGGATCAGCCGATGATGCCCCCGATTGTGTTCTGCGAGAAGCAAATCAAGCGGGAGCGGTGGATTTGGGGCCGTCCAACACTTTCCGTGCCGTTGGCGACGCAGCCGTGACGAGCTGCTACGGCGGCGCGCTGGTCCGCTACCGGGACGGCGCCCGCACCGTGACCGTGCTCGGGAGTACCGAATTCATGACGAACGGTGCCTTGTTGCGGGCCGGTAATGCCGCGCTGGCGATGAACCTTGCGGGTGCGCATTCGCGTCTGGTCTGGTTCGCACCGCAACACATCGAAGGTGGATCATCGGCCAAGGGAACGATTTTCGACCTGATTCCGGACAACGTGACCTGGATGGTCCTCCAGTTGTGGCTGACCGTGGCGCTCATCGCGTTGTGGAAGGGCCGCCGGATCGGGCCGCTGGTCGCCGAGGAGTTGCCCGTGGTGGTCCGCGCGTCGGAGACCGTCGAAGGTCGCGGTCGGCTTTACAGGTCCCGGCGCGCCCGCGACCGCGCCGCGCAGGCGCTGCGCACGGCGACACTGCAGCGCTTGCTACCCCGACTCGGCCTGGGCGTCGATGCCCAGCCTCTGGCGGTGGTGCAGGCGATCGCGGCTCGCAACAGGTCGGACCCGGAGCTGCTGCGGCACATCCTGTTTGGCCCACCCCCCGCCACCGACTCCGACTTGGTACAGCTCTCGCATGCACTCTATGACGTCGAAAGGCAGGTCACACACCCATGACTCAACCGCCACCCAGCTCGGCTCAGCCGCCGGCGGACCAAGCGGCGCGACACGCATTGCTCGCGCTGCGCGGCGAGATCGGAAAGGCGGTCGTGGGGCAGGATGCGGTGATCACCGGGCTGGTGATCGCGTTGCTGTGCCGTGGGCACGTGCTGCTCGAAGGCGTACCGGGCGTGGCGAAGACGCTGCTGGTTCGGTCCCTGTCGGCCGCGTTGCAACTGGATTTCAAGCGCGTCCAGTTCACCCCGGACCTGATGCCCGGCGACATCACCGGGTCGTTGATCTACGACAACCGCACCGCCGAGTTCACTTTCCGCAGCGGCCCGGTTTTCACCAACCTGCTGCTGGCTGACGAGATCAACCGGACCCCGCCGAAGACTCAGGCAGCGCTGCTGGAAGCGATGGAAGAACGTCAGGTCAGTGTCGACGGCGAAGCCCGGGCGCTGCCCGACCCGTTTATCGTTGCGGCGACGCAGAACCCGATCGAATACGAGGGCACCTATCAATTGCCGGAAGCGCAGCTCGACCGGTTCCTGCTGAAGCTGGAGGTGCCGCAGCCCCCGCGCGACGCCGAGATCGCCATCCTCGGCCGGCACGCGCGTGGATTCGATCCGCGTGACCTGTCGGCGATCCGGCCGGTTGCCGGCCCGGCGGAACTGGCTGCCGGGCGCGACGGTGTGCGTCGGGTGCTGGTGGCCGACGAAGTGCTGGGCTACATCGTCGACATCGCCGGCGCGACTCGGCATTCGCCCGCGTTGCAATTGGGCGTATCACCGCGTGGCACAACAGCTTTGCTGGCCACCGCACGGTCCTGGGCGTGGCTGTCCGGGCGTAACTACGTGACTCCTGACGACGTGAAGGCGATGGCCCGCCCAACCCTGCGGCACCGGGTGCTGCTCCGGCCGGAAGCGGAACTGGAGGGAGCCACCACCGATGGCGTGCTCGACGGCATCCTGGCCTCGGTTCCGGTGCCGCGCTAGTGGTGCTGACGGCCCGTACCGGACAGATCGCACTGCTGTGCGTGCTGCCGATCCTGGTATCGCCCTGGCCGGCAGCGACTTTCGCCGTGCTGCTGAGTCTGCTCGCGGTCATGGTCCTCGCCGATGTCGCGTTGGCCGCCAACCCGCGTCAGCTGGAGTACACCCGGTTACCGAACGGGTCGGTTCGCCTCGGCGAGCAGGTGACTCTCGGCCTGCTGATCCGCAACGCCGGTCGACGTCACTTCAGCGGACGCATTCGTGATGCCTGGCCGCCCAGCACACGGGCCGAACCGGCAAACCACGCCGTCGATGTGGTAGCCGGACAGGTCCTTCGGGTGGACACCTGCCTGCGGCCGATCCGTCGCGGCGATCAGCAGTCGGCGGCGATCACCACGCGTTCGATCGGCCCACTGGGCATGGCGGGCCGGCAGCGATCACGCCCGGTGCCCGGTGAGGTGCGGGTGCTGCCGCCGTTCCTGTCCCGCAAGCACCTGCCGTCGAGGCTGGCCAGACTCCGGGAAATGGACGGGCTGTTGCCCACCTTGACGCGTGGCCAGGGGACCGAATTCGACTCGCTGCGTGAGTATGTGGTCGGCGACGACGTCCGCTCCATCGACTGGCGCGCGACCGCCCGTCG
>CBAAAS010000347.1:0-4425 GCA_964658855.1 uncultured Mycobacterium sp. | reverse complement strand
AGCGTCACCATCGGCGAGGACAGCCCCGCCTTCTTGGAGTGGGGTTGGCGGATCCCGTTCCTGATCAGTGCGGTATTGATCGGCATCGCGCTCTACGTGCGGCTGCGGATCGACGAGACGCCGGTGTTCGTCGCGGAGAAAGCCCGCGACACTGTCCCGCGCGCCCCCTTCGCGGAGTTGCTACGCCTGCAGCGGCGAGTGATCGTCCTGGCGGGCGGCAGCATCCTGGGCGGCATGGGCTTCGCCTACATGGCGAACACCTACCTGACCAGATACGCGCACGCCGAATTGGGTTACAGCCGCAGTTTCATCTGGGAGGTGGGAGCGCTGGGCGGGCTGGTGAGCGTCACGTTCGTCGCACTCTCGGCGACGCTGTGCGATCGGTTCGGACGGCGCCGGATGATGTTGCTGGGCTGGGCGGCATGTGTGCCGTGGGCGTTGGTGGTGATGCCGCTGATCGACACCGGCAAACCGGTGCTCTACGCGGTGGCGATCCTCGGCATGTGCGCGGTGGGCGGGATCGGTTCCGGGCCCACCGGGGCGTTCATTCCCGAGCTGTTCGCCACCCGCTACCGCTACAGCGGCTCGGCCTTCGCGATCAACTTCGCCGGCGTGTTCGGCGGTGCGCTGCCACCGCTACTTGCCGGAACCTTGCAGGCGACCTACGGCGGCTGGGCCATCGGGCCGATGCTCGCGCTCCTCGCCACGGCCAGCTTCGTGTGCACCTATCTGCTGCCCGAGACCAAAGAGAAGACGCTGGACTCCGGCGCTTAGCCGCGTTGCGCTCAGTTGGCGTGCAGGTCCTCGTTGAGCGTGATCCCGCGGCCGTCGCGAGACACCACCTCGACCGCGCCGGTCAGTGAGTTCCGCCGGAACAGCAGGTTGCTGCTACCGGCGAGCTCGCGGGCCTTCACCGAATTGCCTTCTGGCAGAGCTACTTTCGTGCCTGCTGTGACATACAGGCCGGCTTCGACGACGCAGTCGTCGCCCAGCGGGATGCCCAGGCCGGCATTCGCGCCGAGCAGGCAGTGCTTGCCGAGCGAAATCACCTCGGTGCCACCGCCGGACAGCGTGCCCATGATCGACGCACCGCCGCCGATGTCAGAGCCGTCGCCGACCACCACACCCGCCGAGATCCGGCCCTCCACCATCGACGCGCCCAGCGTGCCGGCGTTGAAGTTGACGAACCCTTCGTGCATCACCGTCGTGCCGGACGCCAGGTGCGCACCCAGGCGAACCCGGTCGGCGTCGGCGATGCGCACGCCGCTGGGCACGACGTAGTCGACCATCCGCGGGAACTTGTCCACGCCGTAGACGGTGACCGGTCCGCGGCGGCGCAGCCGTAGCCGCACCATCTCGAAATCGTCAATTGCGCACGGCCCGTAGTTGGTCCACACGACGTTGGTCAGCACGCCGAACAACCCGTCGGCGTTGAGCCCGTGCGGCGCGACCAGACGGTGCGAGAGCAGGTGCAGTCGCAGATAGCCGTCGTAGGCGTCGACAGCCTTGTCCTCCAGCGAGCCGATCACCGTACGCACCACGATGGTCTCGGTGTCGCGTTCGTCGTCGCGGCCGGCCAACGCCGCGAACTCGTCGGGCACCTCGGCCACCGACAACCGCGCCGTGCCGCTTTCGCCTGATTCGATCAGTTCCGGTGCGGGGAACCAGGTGTCGAGGACCGATCCGTTGGCGGCCAGCGTCGCCAGCCCAATACCCGAAGCTGCAGTCACGGGTGCCACGCTACCCACCCACTACGCTGGGACCGTGCTGGACCTACGCGGCGACCCGATCGAGCTGACGGCGGCTCTGGTCGATATCCCCAGCGAGTCGAGGCACGAAGAACGCATCGCCGACGAGGTCGAGACGGCGCTGCGAGCCCAAACTCCTCCTTCTTTGGGCTACGAGATCATCCGCAACGGCAACGCGGTACTAGCGCGCACGTCGCTGGGCCGTCCGACCCGGGTGCTGTTGGCCGGTCACCTCGACACCGTGCCGGCCGCGGACAATCTGCCGAGCCGCCGCGACGCGGAATCGCTGCACGGTTGCGGCACCACCGACATGAAGTCCGGCGACGCGGTGTTTCTGCATCTGGCAGCGACCGTCACCGCACCCGCCCACGATCTGACGCTGGTGTTCTACGACTGCGAGGAAATCGAGGCAGGCGCAAACGGCTTGGGGCGCATTGAACGTGAGTTGCCGGACTGGCTGACCGCCGACGTCGCCATCCTGGGCGAACCGACCGGCGGCTACATCGAAGCGGGTTGCCAGGGCACCCTGCGGGTTGTCATCCGCGCAGCCGGAACACGTGCCCACTCAGCGCGATCATGGTTGGGCGACAACGCTATTCACAAGCTTGGCGCGGTACTGGACCGGCTTGCGGGTTACCAGCCGCGCAGCGTCGACATCGACGGATGCGTCTATCGCGAAGGGTTGTCGGCGGTGCGCATCGACGGCGGGGTGGCCGGCAACGTGATCCCCGACGCCGCGTCGGTGACGGTGAACTTTCGCTTCGCGCCGGACCGGTCGACGGACGAGGCGCTGCGTCACGTCCACGACGTCTTCGATGGCCTCGACGTGCACATCGAGCAGACCGACTCCGCCGCCGGAGCGCTGCCGGGTCTGTCCACGCCGGCGGCCAAGGCACTGATCGCCGCGGCCAACGGGCAGGTGCGGGCGAAGTACGGCTGGACCGACGTCTCGCGCTTCGCTGCCCGCGGAATCGCGGCGGTCAACTACGGTCCGGGCGACCCCAACCTCGCGCACACCCGCGACGAACTGGTGCCCGTCTACCAGATCACCGACGCGGCGACCATGCTGCGGACTTACCTGAGCAGCTGAGTTCTGTTCACCGGCTCAGCGCCGGGTGGATACGAAAAATATGGCAAACCGCAATCAATCTGTGTGCGTTGAACCGGGTGAGAATCCGTAACACCGACGTAATGTGGATCACATGGCAAAGTTGCCGATTCAGATGGTTGCACAACGTGCAAGCTTTGGTGTTTTCGCGCTGATCGGTGCGTTGGTCATCGCGCCCGCGCCGATTGCTGGAGCGAGTGTCCTGGCGGACCCCGCGCCCACTCATGTCACGTCATTCCAGAACGTGGATGATCCCGATCAGGTGGATCCTGCGCCGCTCATCCAGGATCCGCCCGAACTCCAGGGCCCGTCGAATCCCGGTCAGAAAACGCTGAGTCCGCAACACCGTCGCAGTCGCCACCGGGCACCGACCAGTACCTAGAGGCGCTGCGCTTGTGCCGTCGCGTTGGCGGCCGCTGGATGCAGCCCGCGATCGGCCAGGTCCGCAGCGACATCGGTCAGCGCCGCGGCGTCGCCGGCGGCCAGTGCCCGGGCATGCGCCAGCGTCAGCCGTCCCAGCGCGCAATTCACTTCGCCGGCCAGGCGCCCGGCCCGCTGCGCGGCGCGCACATCGCCGAGCCGCACACAGTCCTGCAGCGCGCGCAGCGCGATCGCCGACTGCCCGCCGCGCTCCGCGGTCTGCACCGCCTCCCGAGCGGCTTCGATGGCGCCGGTGGTGTCGCCGTGGGCCGACTTCGACCACGCCTTCGCCAGCGCCAACTCCGGAGCGAACAACGACGACTTCAGCCCGTGTAGCGACTCGGCCCGGCTGAAAGCCTTTGCGGCGTACAGCTGTTCGCCTTGCTGGCCGAGCGCCTGGGCCAGCAGCATCAGCGACAGCGGACCCCAGGAGTAGCCGGTGCGGGCCAGCGGGTCGGCGGCCCGGCTCAGCAACGTCACGGCGGCGTCGAAGTCGCCCTGGGCGATCGCGACGTAACCCACCAGCGTCTCGCCGATCGCCCGGCCCGGCTGCTGCAACTCGGCGAAGTCGGTGTGGCGCTGGGCCAGCTTGCGGGCCTCGGTCACTCGCCCGGCCATCACCAGCGCGGTGATCCGGCCGAAGCCGCTGGTGAACCGCAACAGCCCGGGATGGTCGGCGGCGGTCGCGCGCCGGGCCAGCGCTTCGACATCGTCGAACTGTCCGGTGCGGGCCGAGCTCAGCGCCGCCGCAGATGCCGCCCACCCCACCGCCACCGCGTCGGCGTGCGGAGACTCCAGCACCTCGCCGGCGATTCGCAGCGTGCGCAGCGGCGTGCCGGCGTTCATCGCGAAGGTGGCGGACAGCGCGTCCAAGGTGGCCTGCGCGCCTGGCGACGCGACCCGGGCGCGGGTGGTCTGAAGAAATGCGGTGGCCTGAGCCGGCTCGCTGAGCATCCAGAACTGGTTGGCCGCTCGCGGCAGCGCCCACGCCATCAGCTCCGGCGGTGACAACTGCTCGGGATCCACCGCGGCCAGTACCGCGTCGGCTTCCAGTCCGCGGCCCTGCCAGGCCAGCGCGTAGCCGAGCGCCAGCCGTGCGGCCAGCCCGTCGGAGTGGTCCAGCGCCGCGCGGCCCAGCCGTTCGGCCAG
>CBAAAS010000346.1:0-4439 GCA_964658855.1 uncultured Mycobacterium sp. | reverse complement strand
CGCACCTCGACCGAGGCCAACCCCGCATCAACACCTACCACCACCCCGAAAAACTGCTACGTGCAGCAGACGACGACGAGGCGCCTTAGCGGTCAGCCGAAGTTGGTCGCGCCCGGGCAATACACGTTGATCGCGTCTTGCATGAACGGGCGAACTTGTTGGTTCGAAAAGCCCATGCCTTCTAACTCGTTGCCGATCTTCGACATGGCGATCCGCCATGGGCTTGCGTGCCCGCCGAACTGAATAGCGTACGAATCACCCCGAGAGAGACCCTCGTCGTCGCACCTCTCATGGGCTAGGGCGAGCAACCGATCCGGAGGGCCGATGTTCAGTCCGTCGTTCGACAACGAACCCAAGAATTGGTCGTCCTGCGCGTCAGCGTGGGCAACAGTTGCCGGCATCAGCATGAGAGTTGCGACAGCGGCAAAGAACACGCGCGACGGACCGACAGCCATGATTGAGTGTGGCACCGATCACTGAGAACCGCGAGCCGGATCTGCCTCAGCGGCCGATCCGATGAAACTCAGAACCAAGTCGGCAACCTTGTCCGGCTCGTCGAGTTGCAGGAAGTGCCCTGCGCTGTCGACGACGGTCACGTCGCTGTCGTCAGGAAGCGCGTTGGGGATCCAACGGGTGAAAGCCGATGTCATGCAACCGTCGTCGCGTCCATGCAGGTAAAGGGTCGGCAGCTTCGGCCTCGACATCCAATGCCGGTGCAGATCGCGATACTGCGCCGGCGGGCGGGTGTTGCGGACCGCCGCCCGGTATGGCCCGAGCGCGGCGCGCCAACTCTCTGGCGTGCCGATCGCCGCATCGACGTGGCGCAGATCGGCTTTGGCGTCGTAACCCGGCGACCATCGTTTCCACAGTCGCGGCAGCACCCAGGAGGCGGATCGCTCTGGTAGCCAAGGCAATTGGAAGTACATGATGTACCAGCTCCGCAGCAGCTGCGGCGGGATCTGGGCCAGCAACCGACCGGCATCGGGCACGCGACCCCGAAAGGCCGCCGCCGGTGGCACCGACATGATCACCGCCTTGTCGAAAGGGCTGTCGGGAATCGCCGCCAGCCCGTTGGCGGCCATCGCGCCCCAGTCGTGGCCGATCACCACGTCGCGGTCGGTGCCGCCGACGGCTGCGCGCACCTGAAGCGCATCGTCCATCAGCGCGCCGACGTGATAGCTGCCGTCAGATGGAATGGATGACGGTGCGTAGCCCCGCATGAATGGCGCCACCACGCGCCAGCCGGACTCGGCCAGCCGGGGCGCGACGTTTCGCCAGCCATACGCGGTGTCAGGAAAACCATGCAGACACAACGCAATCGGACCGTCACTCGGCCCCCACGTCAGGGCCTTCAACTCCACGTTGGGAGCTTGGACGTCGATCCAACGTTGTTTGGCCATCACCTGATTCCTTCGTGCGGACGGTTGTGTGGTCGATTCAGTAGTGGTCGAAATCGGAGACCAGCCAGCGCTCGCCGAGCTTGTCGAGCGTCACCCGGGCACTGGAACCGGTTTCAGTCGGCGACGCATCACCGATCTTCACGGTCTGCGAGATGAACACCAGGACCACAGCATGATTCGGGGTGGTGGTCTCCGGCGCCGCGTTCGGCACGGTGGCGGTCGCGACGATGCGCTCTTGTTTGGCGCGCGGAGTGAGTTCCTGCTGCGTTCGCTTCGTGTAGGTGTCCAGGAAGCTCCCGGTCAACCGCTCCCGGGTGACCGCCACGTCATGGTCGATCGTGTCGTAGCGGAAAGTCAGGATCGCAACGGTGGATTCCTTTGCGGCCACGACTGATTGACTACGGGCCAGCTCGATGTGCCTGATCGACGAGTCGTGCCACTTCAGCAGGCCGGCGGCGATAGCCAGCAGCGACACGAAAGTCGGCACCAGCCCGTAGACCAGAACCCGCGACCAGTTGACTCGCCGCGTCATGACACGAACGCCACGTCGGAGATCTTGGCGCCGTCGCCGACCTTGTGCACGGTGATCCGCATCTGGAAGAACTGCGGCATCTGATCGGCCGGCTGGGGACCGGCGGACTTCACCACCACCGCGACCAGCACGCGCCCCTGGTCGCCGCTCTGCGATTCCAGACCGGCGCCGGTGACGGTGCCCAGCGATCTGGACCGCGATTGCTTGGCCGCCTCGATGTACGCCTGTTTGTGGTGCGCGAAGCTTTCAGCGAACGTGCCGGTTGCCAAGTCCTGGATCCGCTGGGCGTCGGCATCGGCGTGTTGGGAATCGACCGTGCTGAGGTTCACCGCGATGTCCTGTGCGGCCTGGACGAAGAGACTGCGTTGGGCTTCCCGTTCCCGGGCCTCGTAGGTGCGGAACCCTAGCCAACCGACCAACCCTGCCAACACCACGGCAGCGATCAACCCACCGATCAGCGCGGTCCGTTCTACTTGAGCAGGAGGTGGTGTCGGCCGGAGGTATACGACGTCGCCTGGCACATCGTCGGGCATGTTTTCCAAAGTACGTGGTCGCGCAAGGCGCACGTCGTCGGCAAGGACTTAGACCGAAGCCACCGCATTCTCGAGGTCTGCGAGCACGATCTTGTGCATGCCGTACATCGCCTGAGTAGCGGCGGTGGCGCAGGCCGGGTCCGGGTGGCTGACCAGGTCATAGAGCCGCTCTGGAATCACCTGCCAGCTCAGGCCGAACCGGTCCTTGCACCAGCCGCACTGCGATTCCTCGCCGCCGTCGGTCAGCCGATTCCAGTAGTAGTCGACCTCGTCCTGGTCCTTGCAGTTGATCGTGAAGGACACCGCCTCGCTGAACGTGAAGTGCGGACCGCCGTTGATCCCGATGAACCGGTTGCCGTCGAGGACGAACGTGCCGGACAGCACCGACCCGGGCTCGCCGGGTCCGGCGTCGGTGCTCCGGTTCAAATCCTCGACGTGCGAGTTCGGGAAGATCGAGGCGTAGAACGTCGCCGCCTCCTCCAGGTTGTGGTCGAACCACAGCGTGGGCGTGATCGAGGGCATGGTCGCCTTTCTGAAGTCTTCGAAGGTGTCTGAAGAGGCAGACCCCGGCGAACACGAAAACTCATCTGAGTAACGTCAAAGTCCGATCGACCGAGAGGACCGCCCGTGACTGCCGTGCGCAACACGCCCAAGACTGCCGAATTTCACGGGGTTCAGGGTCTCACCCTGGTCGCGGACGAATGGAACGGTCCATCGTCGGGTCGCGCCGAGGCAGCCGCCGATCGCCCCAGCATCCTCATGCTGCACGGCGGCGGCCAGAACCGGCACTCCTGGAAAAACACCGGTCAGGTCCTGGCCGATCACGGCTTTCACGTGGTCGCGTTGGACAGCCGTGGCCCCGGTGACAGCGACCGCTCCCCCGACGCCGATTATGACGTCGAGACGCTGACCGACGACGTGATGGCCGTCCTCGACGCGATCGGCCGGCCGGTGATCCTGATCGGGGCCAGCATGGGCGGGCTGACCGGAATCCTGGTCGCCGACCGGGCCGGACCGGAAAAGGTCACCAGACTGGTGCTTGTCGACGTCGTGCCGCGGTTCGAGAAAAACGGCAGCGCGCGCATCCGCGACTTCATGTTCAGCGGGCTGCACGGGTTCGCCACTCTCGACGAGGCCGCCGACGCCGTCGCCGCCTATCTGCCGCACCGGACCAGGCCGCGCAGCCCGGAAGGGCTGAAGAAGAACCTCCGGCTGCGTGACGGCCGCTGGTACTGGCACTGGGATCCGGCCTTCATGACCAAGCCGGGCGACGACCCGGAGCTGCGCACCGAGAACTTTGAGCGCGCCGCCGCCGACCTGACGATCCCCGTGCTGCTGATCCGCGGCAAGCTCTCCGACGTGGTCAGCCCCGAGGGTGTCGAACACTTCCTGGAGACCGTGCCCAACGCGGAGTTCGTCGAACTGTCCGGTGCCGGACACACTGCGGCCGGCGACGACAACGACGCCTTCAGCGACGTCGTGGTGACTTTCGCGACGCGGTAGGGATAACGGCGACCCGCTAGCCGCCTACGCCAGGCTTCTCGGCGTGACCACCGAACTGCTTGCGCATCGCCGACAGCGCCTTGTTGGCGAAGTCGTCGAGGCTGCGCGAAGCGAAGCGGGACTGCAACGCGGTCGTCAGCACCGGCGCGGGAACGCCCTCGTCGATCGCGGCGATCGCGGTCCAGCGGCCCTCGCCGGAATCGGAAACGCGCCCGGAAAACTCGTGCAGATCCGGCGATTCTTTCAGCGCGATCGCGGTCAGATCCAGCAGCCACGACCCGACGACGCTGCCTCGCCGCCACACCTCCGCGACGTCGGCGATGTCGAAGTTGTACTGGTAGCACTCGGGATTGGACAACGGCGCGGTTTCGGCGTCGCCCGCTTCGATGATGCGCTTGCCGACGTCGGCGTTGCGCAAAATGTTCAGGCCTTCGGCGAGCGAGGCCATCATCCCGTACTCAATACCGTTGT
>CBAAAS010000345.1:0-4469 GCA_964658855.1 uncultured Mycobacterium sp. | reverse complement strand
CGATGCCGAAGCGGCCGACCCGGAGACAGACGTCGCGGAAGCCTCAGAGGGCAAAACCGAAGAGACGACAACGTTGGAGGCCGAGTCGACGACCGAAGAGCCTGCAGCTGTCGAGGACGTCGAAGTCGCCGACGAACCTGAGGCCGACGAGTCCGGCGGACTCCGCAATCGGCGCCCGTCCGGCAAGGGGTCAGGAACGCATCGTCGCCGGCGTTCGCGCCGCGGCGTCGCCGTCGACGAGTAAGCCGTCCAGCCAGGTACCGATCAGTCGGCTGACCGCGCCGATGTTGCCGAGCTGACAGTGGTTGCCCGCCTGTTCGGCGGCCGTGAACACCCTCGTGGTGAGTGATCGCGCGTTGGTCAGATTGCCGGCCTGGCGACCCAGCTGCGATAGCGGCACGTAGTGGTCGTCGGCGCCGGCAAGCAGAAGCACGTCAGCGCAGACCCGGTGCGAGATCTTCCGGGTGCTCATCGCGGTCGTCGAGCGCAGGAAGTCATAAGGCGTGGCAGTGCCGGTGACGTGCATGCCCTGTTGCAATCCCCACTCCGACACAGGCTTGCGGGCCGCGGCCCGACCCGCAACGGCGTTGACCAACCATCGAGCACGGGCATTAAGCATGGCGCGCAAGGGGATCCGGACGCCGCCGCCAATCTGGCGCGCCAACGTCTCGAAAAAGTCGTCGAGGATGTCGAATGCCACCACGTGGCTGATCCGCGACTCGAACGCGGCTGCCCGGACAACCAGTCCTCCGCCTAACGAAATCCCCACGGCAGCAACATTATCGAGGCCAAAGTGATCGAGAACCGCGGCGACCGGCTGCTCCCACTCGGGGATCATCGTGAGGCCGAAATCCTCGAGTGCACTGCCCTGGCCCGGGCCCTCGAATACGACGATGCGGCGCCCCGCGTCGACCATGCCGGCGAGCATCGGTAGGAATTCTTCGACGTAGCTGTCGAATCCGCCGAACATGACGACGGTCGGGCCGACCTGACGTTCCGGCCGCAGGTCGTAGGCCGGCATAGAGCCGGAGCCGAACGGGACGAGATCGGGCGTCACGCCGTACGCGGCGCGCATGGCCTGCAGGAACCGGTTGCGGGTGGCCGGGCGGCGCGGGTCGGCCGCGGTCATGAAGAACTCGGCCGCCCGGTCGTAGTAGGCACCGGCGACCGTGCGACCAGCGGCGCACGCCTGCTCAGCCAAGCCGAGGAAGCCGTCGATCACCTCCGGGTAAGTGTTGGCGTGCGCAGCCAGTTCGCTCACCTCGTCGATGGCCGACGGTCCGATCCATTGAACCCACCGGTTGCACTGGAAGTTGATGCTGATGTCGGGGTGAAACTGGCGGTAGCCGATCGCCTGGCTGGTGCCGGTGCAGTCGATTCGAGGTGCTGACGTATCCATGCTGGCTCCTATCGCAAGTTATCTTGCAATAGCATGCACTTTGCTTGACCGTAATGCAAGCAAAGTTGCGATAGGCTTCGGGCTATGACCGCAGGCGTATCGCATCGCCGTGGCGAGCATGTCCGCCAGACCGTGTTGGCCGCCGCGTTCGAGGAGTTGGCTGCCAACGGGTTCGACGGCGCAACCGTCGCCGGGGTCGCAAAGCGCTCGGGTGTGCACGAGACCACGGTGTACCGGCGATGGGGGACGCGGGAGAACCTGCTCGTGGCTGCCCTGCTCGAGCGCAGTGCCGAGGCCATTCCTGCCCCGGACACCGGTTCGATCAAAGGTGACCTTCTCGCGATCGTCCGCGAGGTGCTTGCCTACGTTGGATCGCCCGCAGGCGTGGCGATCCTGCGCTCGGCGACGTTACCCGTCGATGACACCTATACCGAAGCGCGCAAAGCCTTTTGGGCGCATCGACTCGACTCGCTGGCACCCGTGGTGGGGCGCGGAATCGAGCGTGGCGATCTGCGCGAAGACACCGATGCCCGACTGCTGCTGGAGATGCTCATCGCGCCGATCCACGGCCGCCTGCTGCTCACCGGCGAACCGGTCGACGACAGCCTCGCCAAGCGGCTGGTCGAGTTGGCGCTCGACGGCGCCGCCAGGCCCAGCCGCTGAGAACCTCGTTTCCGATTCAGCGAATCCCGTTTTCGCTGCCGCGTAATTGCCTATGCTGAGCGAGTGCCAAACACTTATCGAGTAGTCCAGTGGAACACCGGAAACGTCGGCAAGAGCTCCCTGAAATCCATCGCGGACAATCCGCTGCTGGAACTGGTGGGATGTTTCGCCTGGTCACCGGAGAAGGCGGGCCGTGACGCCGGCGAGCTGGTCGGCATCAAACCGCTGGGCGTCGCGGCCACCAACGACGTCGACGCCCTGTTGGCACTCAAGCCGGATTGCGTTGTCTACAACCCGATGTGGATCAACGTCGACGAGCTGGTCCGGATCCTGTCCGCCGGCGTCAACGTCGTGACAACCGCGTCGTTCATCACCGGCAGGAACCTCGGCGCCGGCCGCGACCGACTCGTCGAGGCCTGCGAGCAGGGCGGCTCGACGATGTTCGGCTCCGGCGTCAGCCCCGGCTTCGCCGAGCTGCTGGCCATCGTCTCGGCGATGGTGTGCAACCGGGTCGACAAGGTGACCGTCAACGAGGCCGCCGACACCACGTTCTACGACTCACCGGACACCGAGAAGCCCGTCGGCTTCGGCCGGCCGATCGACGACCCGGAACTGCAGGCGATGGCCGCCAAGGGCACCGCGATCTTCGCCGAGGCAGTCGAGTTGGTGGGCGATGCACTCGGCATCGAACTCGACGACATCCGGTGCGAGGCCGAATTCGCCCAGACCACAGCCGATCTGGAGATGGCGTCGTGGACCATCCCCGCAGGATGCGTAGCGGGCGTCTACATCAGCTGGCAGGGAATCCTCGACGGCAAGACCGTCATCGACCTCAACGTCCGGTGGCGCAAAGGCCAGACGCTCGAACCCGACTGGAAGATCGACGGCGACGGCTGGGTCATTCAGATTGACGGCCAGCCCACGGTGACCACCAAGGTCGGCTTCTTGCCGCCGCCCTATTTCGAGGCCACCACGCTCGAGGAATTCATGGACCTGGGCCACATCATGACGGCGGTGCCCGCGATCAACGCGATTC
Source organism: uncultured Mycobacterium sp. (assembly GCA_964658855.1). Lineage (GTDB taxonomy): Bacteria > Actinomycetota > Actinomycetes > Mycobacteriales > Mycobacteriaceae > Mycobacterium. The sequence goes on along the minus strand of CBAAAS010000345.1, from coordinate 1,371 downwards.
CCGCTGTCGTTGCCGCAGCGCCAGGAATCGCGACCTACGCGGATCTACCGCTGACGCTGCCGCGAGGGTTCGTCAAAACCTAACGCGCAGGGATGTTCTGCAGCTTGCCCTGGAGATCGGGACAGTACTGGGCGATGGCGCTGCCCAGGAACTGATACGCCTGAACCTGCGTGGTGCCACGGGCAAGGTTGATGGCGAGGAAATGCGCGGATGCCGCCGCGTCGCGGTCGACGCCCACACCCAGCCGGTGGCACACGATCTTGCCGAGATAGGGGTTGTAGTCGTGCGCACCATAGATGCCGAATTTCTGGATTTGGTTGTCGAAGTCGGTGTCCGGATCGGCGTAGGCCGGCGCGGACAGGCTGACCGCAGCGGCTACGGCTGCGACCGCGAACCCTGTGAGCTTCATGGGCCGAATCCTACCTTGGTTGAGTCTGCGTCCGCTCATCGTCATTGTTCCCCTTCAGCCCGCCAAGCCACCGGTCCGGGCTCGCGCTACGGTCTGCAACACCCGTCCTGCCCGGTTTCTTTCTAGTCGCCTATTCCGATTAGAGTAGCTAAGGTTACACACAGGCTAATTAGTTGAGCAGCCTTCGCCTCTGGTTAGGAATTGAAGCGCCCATGACGACGACTGAGCCAAGGACCGAGCCGCTGAAGACCCCAGGTTCCGCAGGCAGCGAGGGCAGGCACGCACCCCAGCGCACCAAGCGGAAGGGGCTTCTCAGCCGCTACTGGCTGGTGCTCACGCTCGCGGTTGTCATCGCGCTGTCCGGGTTCGTCGTGCACCGGTTGCACGGCGTTTTCGGCATTCACAAGGGCACGTTCGGCGGCGGCACGTCGGGCGAAGTCCTCGACCAGTTCAACGCCAAGACGATCACCCTCGAGGTCTGGGGCTCACCGAACAGCACGGCGACCATCAACTACCTCGATGAAAACTCCCATCCACAGCAGGCCCTCAACGTGCCCTTGCCCTGGAGCAAAGTATTGAGTTCAACGAAGCCCGGTATCCCGGCCAACTTGGTAGCGCAAGGAGACGGAAGTTCGATCGGTTGCCGGTTCGTCGTGGACAACCACGACGGGCGCGGTGCCGTCATCAAGGGTGAGAATCACTCGCCCCCCAACGAAAACATCAATGCCTTCGTTTACTGCCTGGACAAGTCCGCATGAGCGAGACCACTCAGGCTGCGCCGCGCGTCGACCAGCCGCTGATCCCGCCGTTCCTGCCGAAGTGGATCCATCGGCTTGCGGTGCCGATCGTCCTGGTGTGGTTGGCCATCGTCTTCGTCACCAACACGATCTCCCCGCAACTGGAGGTCGTCTCCAAGAACCACTCGGTGTCGCAGAGCCCGAAGGACGCGCCGTCGTTCGTGT
>CBAAAS010000344.1:0-4472 GCA_964658855.1 uncultured Mycobacterium sp. | reverse complement strand
GAGTAGGCGTACGCGGTGCCGTCCTGGAATAACGACATGCCGTCGAATGAGATCGCCAGGTTCAACTCCGGGGTGGAGTCAGCTGCCGATAAGGCGCCACCGCTGAGGAAACCGTCGACCAATGACAACCAATCCGACGAAGAATCTGCTGCCGCAATTCCGGGCATTGAGGCGACCGCTCCCCCAATACCTATACCTACGGCCAGTATTCCCAGCCGGGCCAGAGCACGAGTACCTCTCATTGATTTTCCTTTCCCCCACACGCCGCGAAGGCGTGCCCTTTGCAACGGCACCCACCGCGCCGAGTCCGGTAAGCCTATGCGTCGACGTCAATTTTGATCGAACAAAGTCTAATAATTTTAGAAAAAGTCCTTAGCTCTTATTCATACGAATAAAGCGGGATCTCAGTATCGCCGGTCGCAGGCAGAACCGCGTTTTGCAGGATTTTGATCATGATCAGCGGTAGCCGGTATGGTTTCCGCCGCGAGAGAATTTGAGTTGATACCAAGATCAACCTGAGAGATACCGGGCATCTCTTCGGAGGTTATGTTCGATCATCCGGATTTACTGACCAGATTTCTGGAGCTGAACCGTCGGTCGGACCGAATGCGCAGCCAAGACGACCTTGCGCGGCCCGCACCACAAGAATTCTTCGTTACGAGTCTGAATGACGCGTACCTAGCGATGCGAGGACCGTCGGCCCGGCCGGTTACATGCCGGCCGGCGGGTTCGTTCGCAGCCGTTCCCCTGCTGCCCAACCAGCTCGCTGGCGCCGGAAACTGACGAGTTCGAAGTGTCTGGAGCGGCGCTTACCACGCCAAATGCGGAGATGTCTGGCGTCAGGGCCAACGTCGCGCTGAATGCCAAGCCCGCAGCCAGCAAGCTCAGTCGGGTGATGCCACGAGTGTTCATCGATGAACATCCTTTCGCCGACGGCCTGGTCGGCAGCGTGGAATTGGTCGCCTGCTGCATATGCAACTCAAATGTAAGCCTAATGCTTTGTTAAAACCAGGTTACCTGATAAAAGTTCACGAGTTAGCAAGCTCGGGCCCTGGTGTCGCGCGGAAAAGACGCCCACGTGCACTAACGGCACTCAGTGGTCGGGTGGCGAATAGGTAGCTATTGACGCTGCTGGCAAATCCGAGAGCGCCGGTCCCAGGCGGGTTCGCGCTTTGGGCTAAACGTGGACCCGCCCGGAAATCACTGGCGACGGCGGTTGCGGTGCGTCGGTAGTCGCGCGGCCGGGGGCGGTGGAGCCACAGCAGCCACATCATGTCCCGGTGATGCTTCGCTGTAGCCGTGCCAACCCCCGGCGCGCTGACATCAGTCTGCGGCCCGGACTCGGTGCAGTTCATGGGGAGATTTCCCTATTTTTCCCGGTTTGTCCCGTTGGACCGAGGCCCGCGGCCCCCGCCGGTCCTTCTCAGGTTCGCCGTAGATTTGGCGGCTGATCACCAGGAACCCCTGACCGCCGCAGGTGGAACTTACCGGGTGCAAGGCCAGGGAAATCCCTGTATCCCCGTCCCGGGAATCAACCTAGCCTTCTGACCGGCGACCTTAACGTTCGCTGAGGAAAACCAAAGAACACGGCGGGCTAGTCCTTTACTCGGCTTGAGGACTCACCCGCATCGAGCCACTCCGCCAACGTTCCGTGGCCAGGCCTGGGACGTACTGAAAGGAATCACGATGAGAAAGCCACACCGCATCGGCCGCGTCGGGACGTTCGCAATAGGTCTGGGCGTAGGGGCAACGATGGCATCCTTGCCGGCCGTCGCCTCCGCTGATTCGATCGACGGCAGCGATGTCGCGGTAGCCGCGGCGTATCTCCCCGACTTCGGCGCGGTTGCGGCTGCCGCGGCAGTGATCACGCCGCCGGTACTCCCCGACGATTTTTCCAATTACGCCATCTCTGTATACGGATTCTCGCTGTACCAAGCCGGCACCGCCCAGGCACAATCAACATTCGGGAACATCGCGATCGCCCAGGGCGATCACGCTGCCGCCAACGCCTACAGCAGCGGATTCTTCAACTACGCCTCCGCCGACGGCGATAACAGCCTCGCTTCCGACGGTGTCAATTCGGGGTGGTTCAACACTGCCACGGCCGAGGGTGAGCACGCCACTGCCGGAACGGGAGGCTTCCTTGGGTCTGGCAGCTTCAATACGGCCACTGCCAGCGGCTTCTCCGCTTCAGCATATGCGGGTTACGCCACTAGCACAGCGGGTGGCAGTAGTAACACAGCCACCGCCGAGGGCACGCTGGCTTTGGCCAACGCCGGCGGAGACGGCAGCAGCAACAACGTGGCAAACGCCATCGGCGATAACGTCATCACCAATGCCCCCGCTGCCAGCACCGGCGCAGCAACCGACAACTGGCTGACCGAGCTGCTGTCCTCGCTCGACGGCCACTCATCCGTGGCAGAAAGCGGAAGCTGGTTCACCGATCTGGTGTCCTCGTTGGACGGATCGACCGCCGCGGACAGCGGCAACTGGCTGACCGACTTGGTGACGTCGTTCGACGGCGGGTCGGCGGCTGCTGACAGCGCCAACTTCTGGACCGAGCTCAGCACTCTGTTCTGAGCCAGGGGGGCCCTGGGTCGGCAACCACCATCTCCCTCGGAAGGCGGTTGCCGACCCGGTCGGCTCGTCAGCGCGACGGTCTGCAGATAAAAACGGTGCCCTGAGCCGCGGTTCCTGGGCCGATCCTGGTGATGACGGCCGTCAGGGACTGGCTACCCCGCAACGACAACCGCCGGCGCAGCGCGTCGGGGTCGACGTCAACGCCGCGGATCAGGATCTCCAGCGCCCCGCAGTCCAGCGCCGCCAAGGCTTGGCGCAGGCGCCGTTCGTCGAAAGCAAGTTGCTCGAGAACCTCGAACCCGCGAATGCCCGTCGGTATTTGATTCCCAGACAGGTAGGCGATGTTCGGGTCGAGCTGCCAGAGCCCGTGCCGCGCGGCGAAATGACGCACCAGACCAGCTCGCACGACCGCGCCGTCCGGGTCGACGATCCACCTACCCGCGCCGCGGACCTCGCAATCATCCGGATCGGCGTCGGTGACCTGTTCCGCGAGATCCAGAATGCTGGCCCGCCGTCGCACCCGCGACTCAGCCAGGCCCGAGGACCACAGACACGCTTCTCGGACCGAGCCGCGGTAGGAGGTCACCTCGATCTCACCGTCGAACCCGAGCCGCGTCACTGCGTCGAAATCGATTCCCGGCGCACATTTCACGACCAGGTCCCGGCCCCGGTACACCTCGATCAGATCGTCGAGGGCGGGCTGGTAGTCGCGCGGATCGAACCGCCGCCGACCGCCGCTGCGACGCGCCGGGTCAGCCACCACCACCGCGTCGCGGGTGATCGGATGCAGGGCGTCGGCGCGGCACAGGTTGGCGGCCTCACCCAGGTTGTGTCGCGCCATCGCCAGCCGCACCGCGTCGATGTCACTGCCGACAAGCCCGGCCGTCGAGCCGCGCAGCGCGGCCAGCTCGGTCCCTACCGAGCAGGTCACATCGTGAACCACTTTGCCGCTCAAGCGCTTCGACCGATGCAGCGCGACTGGCGCGGCGCTGGCCTGCTGCAGCGCTTCGTCGGTGAACAGCCAGTCGCGGGTACCGGTCAGCCCCGCAAGCTTTACCGCCGCACGGCGACGCAGCAGTGTCGTCTCCACCAACACCGGCGTCCGGTCGCCGAATTGCTTTCGCAGCCGCGCGATCTCGCCGACACGGTCGGTCAGCGGGAGAGCCTCGACCACGGCCAGCGCGGCCGAGCCCTCGTCGGACGTCAGGTAAGCGACGTCGTCGAGATCGAAATTCAGGACGGCTTGACCCCGGTGATCTCGACGTTGTAGAACCAACCCTTCGGCACCACATGTCGCCACACGTTGCCGTCTGCCCAGCTCAGCAGCTTCCAGCTGGTGAACGCGAAGTTGGCCCACGCGAAGCCGAGCTTGCCTGGCGGCACCGCGTATTCGAAGGTCCGCAGTGGCCAGCCGAGCATCGCCGCCGTGAATTCGACGGTGGCGGTGTCGACATCGACGGCGCCCGCGGCCCGGGCCATCGTCTCCAGCTCGGCCGGCGAAAAGGTGTGCAGGTCGACGATCGACTCCAGCGCTGCGGCGCGCGAGGACTCGTCTAGCTCGGCTTGCGGACGCCGCCAGCTCTCCAGCCCGGGCAACTTGGTGGCGTTGGTTGCGACCCGCCACGTCAATGTCGACAGGGTGCGCGCGTAGCTGTTGCCCACGGTGGTCGGTTCACCGGCGAACACGAACCGGCCGCCGGGCCTCAGCACGCGCAGCACCTCACGCAGTGTCAGCTCGACGTCCGGAATGTGATGCAGCACCGCATGTCCGACGACCAGGTCGAACGAGTCGTCGTCGTAGGGGATGCGCTCGGCGTCGGCGACCCGGCCGTCGATGTCGAGCCCCAGCGACTGCCCGTTGCGGGTGGCGACTTTGACCATGCCCGGCGAAA
>CBAAAS010000343.1:0-4479 GCA_964658855.1 uncultured Mycobacterium sp. | reverse complement strand
CGACGCCCGCGACGAACACCGCCCGTCGCGGGGCGCCCAAAAGGGCTGGCCCTACTTCTTGCCGAACAGTCCGCCGAGAATGTCGCCCGCCTTGGCGCCCAGCACGTTGCCCAACACCGTGCCCAGCGACTTGTTGCCACCGGCAACTCCGCCGAGGATGCTGCCCAGCACGTCGTTGAGTGCGCCACCGGAGGAAGCCTCCTGCTTGGCCGGCTCGTTCTTCTGGCCGAGCTGCTTGCCGATGTAGGCGAGCACAATGGGCGCCAGGATCGGCAGCAACTGCTTGAGCAGATCGCTGTTGCCCCCGCCGCCCCCGGCGAGCGCACTTGCGACCTGGCCGGCGTCATTGCCGCCGAAGATCTTCGCGATGGCTTGCTGACCGTCCGCCTCGTTGACGTGGTCGAGACTCACGCCGCCGTCGAGCAGGCCGCTGGCGGCGTGGTTGTCGGCCGCCGACTCGATGTTGCTGGCGTGATCGGGGTCTTGAGCATTCTCCTGCAGTCCACCGACCAGCACCGGCACCAGCAATTGCACCGCTTTATTGACTTCGCCTTCGTCGACGCCGAGCTTGCTGGCGATGTCACTCGTGGGAATCTGAGACAGAAGATCTTCAAGGCCAGACATGGACCCGTCCACCTAACGTTGCTGGGATGGTGTGATTCTGAGACGACCCTAGCGCCAGCCGATCTTGTCCGACAGGGTTCTTTCCAGACCAGATCGCTGGGTCAGCGGTGCATCAGCCGCGCGGTCTCCAGCGAGACCTCGGCGCCCGGCAAGCGCGCCAGCAGCGCGTCCCCCATCGCGGCTGCCGGGGTCAGCACTCCGCGCAGTTCGGAGAGGGTGTCGCGGTCCAGTGCCAGCGACAGCCCGCTTTCGCCCAGCAGCACCGCGGTGGCCTTGTAGCCGGGGTCGCCACGCTGGGCCATGGTGGCGATGTAGCGGGCCCCGGAGGTCGTCGTGGTGTAGGTCTCCGCCTTGTAGAAGCCGCGCTCGCGAGCGGCTTCGTTGGGGCCGGTGCCGGGTTTGGGCAACACCCGGTCGACCAAGCGGCGCGGCAGAAGCCGGAAGTAGCGACTGCCTAACGCGGTTGTCGCGTTGCCGACGGTGTTGATGACGGCCGATGCCACCGGCGCCACCGCCGACGAGCCGACGTTCATGTGTTCGCTGTACTTGAACCGCCTGCCATAAGCCCAGTCTTGTAATGCGTTGCTGCGTCGCACGATTCGCGTGTTGGCCGGCGCCATCATGAAACCCGCGGTCCACAGGCCGGTCAGCTCGGGTGCGATCTGGCGGCCCCGCCTACGCCGCAGGTCGGGCTGGGCACCGAGTTCGGGTTCGGCGCCGCGGTCCGGGCTCAGCGTGTACGGATCGGCGAATTGGCGGCGCACGTCGCGATCCCTCGACACCGCGTCCAACACTTCCACGCCCGAAGCGATGGTTCCGCCGGACAGCCCTCCCGACATCGCGCGGACCACGAAGTCGGTGCCGACAAGCTCGCCCGCTCCGTCCTCGAGCGCTCTGCGGTAGAGCGCGTAGACGGTGAGATCCGAAGGGATGGAATCGAATCCGCACGCGTGCACGATGCGCGCGCCGGTGTCCTGGGCCTGCTTGTGGTACAGGTCGATGCTGTCGCGGACGAATGGGGGCTCGCCGGTCAGGTCCGCATAGTCGGTGCCCGCGGCCGCGCACGCCGCGACCAGCGGCAGTCCGTATTTGGTGTAGGGACCGACCGTCGTGACCACGACCTGCGTCTGGGCGGCCATCGCATCCAGCGTCTTCGGCGACGAGGCGTCGGCGGTCAGGACCTGCCAGGACTGGGCCGACTCCCCCAGCGTTTCCCGAATCGCCAGCAGACGGTCGGTCGAGCGGCCGGCCAGCGCGATCCGCGCCTTGCCGCCGGCCCGGGCCAGGTACTCGGCCGTCAACCTACCCACGAAGCCGGTCGCCCCATACAAGACGATGTCGAATTCCCGCGTTGCAGTCACGGGCGCGACGGTACTCCGAGCGCCTCCGGCCACTCCGGGGTTTCCCCCAGCACGTGCTCGGCCAGGAAGGCGATCACCGCCTCGTACCAGATCTTGGTGTGCTGTGGCGCGATCACCCAGTGGTCCTCGGTCGGGAAGTACAGAAACCGGTGCGGACTACTGCCGTCGTCGCCGGCGGGCAGCGCCGAGTTGGCCAGCAGCTCGTACCAGAGCCGCAGACTTTCACCGATCGGCACGCGATAGTCCTTGTCGCCGTGAATCACCAGCATCGGCGTGCTGATGTTGCCGACGAAGCGGTGCGGCGAGTTGGCGGCGGTCATCACCGGCGTCATTTCCCGGCGCCAGTAATAGGCCGTGTCGGTCGTCGGCCCGAACTGGTCGAGCGCCCACAGGCTGGCGTGGGTGACGATCGCGGCGAAACGGTTGGTGTGGCCCGCAATCCAGTTGGCCATGTATCCACCGAACGACCCGCCCATCGCGGCGATCCGGGTCGCGTCGACCCGTGGGTGCTCACACGCCGCGTCGGTCGCTGCCATCAGATCGTCGAAGGGTGGTCCACCCCAAGCGCCCCAGCCCCGCTGGATGAAGTCCTGTCCGTAACCGGTCGACAACGCCGGGTCGGGCAACAGCACGGCGTAGCCACGGGATGCCATCAGCCACGGGTTCCATCGCCAGGCCCAGCTGTTCCAGCTTCCCAGCGGACCGCCGTGAACCCACAGCAGCAGTGGGGCCGGTGCCGGATCGGCGGGCAGCACCAACCACGATCGCACCTCCGTCCCATCGGCGGTCGTCGTCACCACGTCGGTCAATGTTCCAGGCAGCGTGGGTAATTCGATGCAAGGCAGTCTCGTGACGGCGCCGTCGGGGTCGATGCGGACCGGATGTGGTGGTGCCGCATACGAACTCCGCAACGCGTACAGCACGCCGCCCGGTGCGGTAACGACATCGGTGTAGCCGAATTCGTCATGGGTCAGCTGCGTGACGGTCGACGTCTCGATGTCAACGCTGAACACCGGTGCGCACCCCTTCTGGTCGGCGGTGACGACCAGGGCGGTGCCATCGCTGGACCAGGTGATCGAACTCGGCAGACGATCCCAGTCATCGGCGACCGGTCGCGGCTGATCGCCGAATCGCAGGTACTGCAAGGTCGTTCGCGGAGCTCGGTCAGGAGTCGAAATGGTTTCCCGGGCGTAGGCGACACCAGAGCCATCCGGTGCGATCGCGGGGTGCTCGAGATTGGCGTCGGGATCGTGGGCGATGATCCGTCGCTCTCCGGACGCCAGGTCGACCTGCATCAGCACCGACCGTTGGGTGGGGCCGGGCCCGGTGAGCTGCCACGTCGTCACGAGGAAGTCGCCCGCTGCACTGATGTCGAAGTCGGCATCGCCAAAGCCGGAGGCGCGCAGGGCGTTGCCGGGTTGTGGCGTCAGGTCACGCGCACCATCGACGTCGAGCAGATGCGGTTCGTCAGGACCGATGTCGGTGTTCCAGAAGCGGACTGGATAGCCGGTGTGCAGAATCGCCGTCACCTGGCCGTCCCTGCGCAGATCGCGCAGCCGGCGATCGTCGTCGATATCGCGGGCCGCCGGCAGCATCGCCGCCCCGATGACGGCAGCGTCGGCGCCACGAGCGGTACGCACGGCGCTGATTCCGCCAGGCACGCGCAGTACCTCGACCGCCTCGCCGCCTCCGACGGGCAGCCGCCACAGCGAGGCGGGCGGCTTTTTGCCGTCGTCGGGGTTCGCGGTGCTCGGCCGCGACGACAGGAACAGCAGGTCGCCGTCTGCGTTGAACGTCGGCGACGACTCCCCTTCTGCGCTGCGAGTGAGCCGGTGCGCGGGGCGTTGACCGGCCGGATCAAGTTCCCAGATGGCACTGACGTGCTCGGAACGATTGTCGTTGAGTGCGGCCACCATGGTCACCACCCGCGACCCATCCGCCGACACCGCCAGGCCGGAGACCCGCGGCAGCGCGAGGTAATCGTCGAGGTTCTCGAATGCCGTCGCCGTCATGAGTCGTTGGTAACACAGCGCGGTCGGTGCATGCCGGACAGACTGCCGATCTTCGACCCTGGAGAAACGCCAACGGCGGTGGCGGGCCTGAGCCCGACCACCGCCGTTGGTCCGTGATTAGTTGGTTCAGCCGCGACGGCCGCAAACGGGCCACGCGCCGATGCCCTGCGAGTGCAGCACATTCTCGGCCACCCGGATCTGCTCATCACGGCTCGCGCCGTTCGGCGAGCCCGAGCCACCGTTGGAGTGCCAGGTGCTCGGCGTGAACTGCAGACCGCCGGCGTAGCCGTTGCCGGTGCTGATCGCCCAGTTGCCACCCGACTCGCAGCCAGCGATCGCGTCCCAGTTGACGCTGTACGCCTTCTTGGGTGCCGGCGCTTCTTCTGGGGCCGGAGCGTCGTCCGCGGGCGCGGGCGCCTCGGGTGCTGGTGCCTCGGCGGAGGCTTCCTGGACCGGCTCAGGCGCCGGCGGGGGCGGCGGCA
>CBAAAS010000342.1:0-4498 GCA_964658855.1 uncultured Mycobacterium sp. | reverse complement strand
CCCCGCTGAGCGGGCCACTGCCGACTGGTCGGCCGCCGGCTGGGACACGGTCGATGCCAGTGGGTGGCCGGCAGACCGGCTGAGTGCCGCCCTCGCCACCGCCGCCCGCTACACATTCGAACTCGCAAACGAAATCCCGTTCCGCGCCAAGCTTTTCCGCATCGCCGACAACGAGCATGTGCTGGTGGCCGTGGTGCACCACATCGCCGCCGATGGCTGGTCGATCACCCCGCTCGTGACCGACCTGGGCATGGCTTACGCCAGCCGGTCCGCGGGGCGCGATCCAGGCTGGGCTCCGTTGGCCGTGCAGTACGTCGACTACACCCTGTGGCAGCGCGAGCAGCTCGGTGAGCTCGCCGACAGCGGCAGCCCGATCGCCGCGCAGTTGGCCTACTGGGAGGGCGCGCTGGCCGGCCTGCCGGAGGGTCTGGATCTGCCGACCGACCGGCCCTACCCGCCGGTTGCCGACCAGCGTGGAGCCACCGTGGAGGTGGACTGGCCGGCCGAATTACAACGGCAGGTCGCCCGGGTAGCGCGCGAGCACAACGCGACCAGCTTCATGGTGGTACAGGCCGCCCTGGCAGTACTGCTGTCCAAGGTCAGCGCCAGTTCCGATGTCGCCGTAGGCTTCCCGATCGCCGGTCGTCGCGATCCCGCCCTCGATGATCTGGTCGGCTTCTTCGTCAACACGCTGGTGCTGCGGGTCGACCTGGCAGGGGATCCCTCGATCACCGAACTGCTGGCACAGGTGCGGGCCCGCAGCTTCGCCGCGTTCGAACACCAAGATGTGCCCTTCGAAGTGTTGGTCGAACGGCTCAACCCGACCCGCAGCCTGACCCATCACCCGCTGGTTCAGGTGATGCTGGGCTGGCAGAACCTGCCGTTGCAGAGCGCCCCTGCCGGCGGACTGGTTCTAGGCGACCTGCACGTCACACCGCTGCCGGTCGACATGCAAACGGCCCGCATGGATCTCGCGTTCTCGCTGTCCGAACGCTGGACCGAAGCCGGCGAGGCCGACGGCATCGGCGGCATCGTTGAATTCCGCACCGACGTGTTCGACGCCGGCAGCGTCGAGGTGTTGGTGTCGCGACTGCAGCAGGTGTTGGACGCGATGACCGCCGACCCGCGGCGATTGGTGTCGTCCGTGGATCTGCTCGACGACGCCGAGCGGATCCGGTTGGGGGAGTTCGGTCATCGGGCAGCGCTGGGGCAGCCGTCCGGCGAAGTGTTGTCGATGACCGGCTTGTTGGGCACCTGGGTGTCGCGTATCCCGGATGCGGTGGCTGTCACCGCTGGGGACTCGTCGCTGACGTACGCGCAGTTGGATGCGGTCTCGCAGCGCTGGGCGCAGGTGCTCGCCGGTCGTGGTGTCGGGCCGGGCCGATGTGTGGGGTTGGTGCTGTCGCGCTCGCTGGACGCGGTCGTCGCGACGGTGGCAGTGCTGAAGTCGGGTGCTGCGTACGTGCCGGTGGACCCCGGATTGCCAACGGAGCGTTTGGAATTCGTTCTTGCCGACGCTGCGCCGACGTTGGTGATCACCTCGGGTGAGTTCGCGCAACGGCTGGACGGTTTTGACGGCCCGGTCCTCGATGTCGCCGATCTGGACAACCTCGCCGAATCCACTGCGGACGCCGAATTGCCGGTGCCGGGCCCCGGCGACCTGGCGTATGTGATCTACACGTCGGGCACCTCGGGTGTGCCTAAGGGCGTGGGCCTCACGCATGCGAATGTGACGACGCTGCTGGGCTCGCTGGATGCGGGATTGCCGGCCGCCGGGGTCTGGAGTCATTGTCATTCACCGGCTTTCGATGTGTCGGTGTGGGAGATCTTCGGCGCGTTGCTGCGCGGCGGCCGGGTTGTGGTGGTCCCGGATGCGGTGGCGCGGTCTGCGGAGGATCTGCAGGCGATGCTGGTGGCAGAGGGCGTCTCGGTGTTGACCCAGACGCCGTCGGCGGTGTCGGCGCTGTCGCCGGAAGGGCTGGAGTCAGCGGCGTTGGTCGTCGTCGGCGAGGCGTGTTCGGCCGAAGTGGTGGACCGCTGGGCGCCGGGACGGGTGATGGTCAACGCCTACGGCCCGACGGAAACCACGATGTGCGTGGCGATCAGTGCGCCGTTGCGCGCGGGATCCGGTGTGGTGCCGATCGGTTCGCCGGTGCCGGGAGCGGCGTTGTTCGTGCTCGACGGTTCGCTGCGGCCGGTTCCGGTCGGCGTGATCGGTGAGTTGTACGTGGCCGGGGCCGGTCTGGGTGTGGGTTATCTGGGCCGGGCGGGCTTGAGTGCGTCGCGGTTCGTCGCTTGCCCGTTCGGCGGCCCCGGATCGCGGATGTATCGGACCGGGGATCTGGTGCGATGGGACGCCGACGGCCAACTGCGGTACCTGGGGCGTGCCGACGAGCAGGTCAAGATTCGCGGGTATCGCATCGAACTCGGTGACGTGCAGGCGGCGTTGGCCCGCTGCGACGGGGTGGATCAGGCGGTTGTCATCGCCCGCGAAGACCGACCCGCTGCCTTGCGTCTGATCGGGTATCTCACCGGCAGCGCCGATCCCGCCGCGGTACGGGTCGCCGTCGCGGCACAACTGCCCGCCTACATGGTGCCGACGGCGGTCATCAGGCTGGCCGAATTGCCGTTGACACCCAACGGAAAACTGGACACCCGCGCGTTACCGAGCCCGGATTACAGCGGCGGTGCGTACCGCGCCCCGCAAAGCCCGATCGAAGAAATCCTGGTCGGCATCTACACCGACGTCCTGGGCGTCGACCCGCAACGCTCCGTCGGCATCGACGACTCCTTCTTCGATCTCGGTGGCGACAGCATCTCGGCGATGCGGCTGATCGCGACGATCAACTCCGCCCTGCACACCAAAGTCGCCGTCCGCACGCTGTTCGAAACACCCACGATTGCCGACTTGGCGCCCCGCATCGGTGTCGGCGGAAGTCAGCTTCCACAGTTGGTGCCGGTGGACCGGCCGTTGGTCATTCCGCTCTCGTTCGCCCAGAACCGGCTGTGGTTCGTCGACCAATTGCAGGGTCCCTCACCGGTGTACAACATCTCGGCGGCCGTGCGACTGCGCGGGCACCTCGACACCGAGGCGTTCGGCGCCGCACTCGCCGACGTGGTGGCCCGTCACGAGAGCCTGCGCACGCTGTTCGTTGCCCCGGACGGGGTTCCCCAGCAGGTGATCGTGCCGACCGAGCGGGCCGAATCCGGCTGGCACATCGTCGACGCAACCGAGTGGACCACCAGCCGACTGGACGAAGCCGTCGGCGCGGCGGCGCGCTATGCATTTGATCTGGCCGGCGAAATCCCGGTGCGGGCAGTACTTTTCCAGGTCGCCGACGATGAGCACGTGCTCGTGGCCGTGGTACACCATATCGCCGCCGACGGCTTGTCGATTGCCCCGTTGATGTCCGATTTGAGTATCGCCTATGCCGGCCGGTGCGCCGGCGACGAGCCGGCCTGGGCGCCGCTGCCGGTGCAGTATGTCGACTACACGCTCTGGCAGCGCGAACAATTCGGCGATCTGGACGACAGCGACAGCGTGATCGCCGGGCAGCTGGCCTACTGGGAGGGCGCCCTGGCGGGGCTGCCGGAGCGACTGCAGTTGCCCACCGATCGGCCCTATCCGTTGGTCGCCGATCAGCGCGGTGCCACCGTCGAACTGGACTGGCCGGCCGAACTGCAGCAGCAGGTGGCCCGGGTGGCGCGCGAACACAACGCGACCAGCTTCATGGTGGTACAGGCCGCACTGGCGGTGCTGCTGTCCAAGGTCAGCGCGAGCTCCGATGTGGCAGTGGGCTTTCCGATCGCAGGCCGCAGCGACCCGGCGCTCGACGGGCTGGTGGGCTTCTTCGTCAACACCCTCGTCCTGCGAGTCGAGATCGACGGGGATCCGACGGTCGCCGACCTGCTGTCGCAGGTGCGCTCCCGCAGCCTTGCGGCCTACGAGCATCAGGATGTGCCCTTCGAGATCCTCGTCGAGCGGCTCAACCCCACGCGCAGCCTGACCCATCACCCGTTGATCCAGGTGATGCTGGCCTGGCAGAACCTGCCCGGAAACGCGGCCGACCCGGCCGGCGGACTGGTTCTGGGCGATCTGGAAGCCACGCCGCTCCCGCTGGACACACATTCAGCGCGAATGGATCTGGTGCTCTCGCTGTCGGAGCGCTGGACCGACGACGGCGTAGCCAACGGCATCGGCGGCGTCGTCGAATTCCGGACCGACGTATTCGACGCGGCCAGCATCGAAACGTTGATCGAGCGGCTGCATCGGGTGTTGGTGGCGATCACCACCGACCCGCAGCGGCGGCTCGGATCGGTGGATCTGCTCGACGAAACCGAACGTGCCCGCCTCGATGCGCTCGGCAACCGCGCGGTGCTGACCGGGCTACCGGGCGAAGCATCGGTGCCCGCCCTGTTCGCCGCGCAGGTCGCCCGCACCCCGGATGCGTTGGCGCTGGTGTGCGACGGACGGTCGCTGACTTACCGGGAGCTCGAT
>CBAAAS010000341.1:0-4503 GCA_964658855.1 uncultured Mycobacterium sp. | reverse complement strand
GGGGTTCTGCTGCTGGTACGGGTTCTGCGGCTGCTGACTCGCCCCACCCTGGCCCTCGGGAACCTGGATCGGGATCGGCACCGGCAAGAACGGCAGGTTCAGGTACGTCGTCGTCATGGCCGGCGCGGTCGACGTCGGTGGTGGCGGCGGTGGAGGTGGAGGCGGCGCGCTCGGGGTGGTGCTCGCCTGCGGCGGTGTGGTGGTCGGTTGCGGAACGGTTGTCGTGGCGCGCGCCGTCGGTCGCGGCGGGGGCGGCGGCGGTGGCGGCACGTAGGTCTCCACCGGAGGCGGCGGAGGAGGCGGCGGGGGCGCCTCGCTGGTCGGCGGCGGAACCACGATCGGCGACGGCTCAGCGCTGGGCGGAGGCGGCGGCACCGGGCTCGGCGACGGAAGCTGCGAGCTCAAGGGCGGCGGTGGTGGCGCCGTGGTGGTGCTACTGGGCAGCGTCGGCGTGCGGGTACTGCTGGTCAGCGTGAAGGCCACCCCGCCGATCGCAACCATCGAGACCAGCGCGGCCAGTCCCAGGAACAACTGCGGCAGTCGCGTTCCGCGGCCCCGGCCCACGTCGGGTGGCTCATACTTCGGCAGTTGCATCAGTTGCGACGGCGTCGCGCGGTTGTCGTCGGTGTCGTACGGCTCGCCGGTGTAGACAACCGGCTCGTCGTCGGAATCGTCGGCCCGCGACCAGGCCAGCTCGGTCAGCCGTTCCGACGGGTCGTCGAACAGCGCACCGGCGGTCGGGATGTCGAACGTGCCGGTCGACGCGCCGAAGGTGCCGGTGGGAATGCCTATCGCGCCGGTGGGCGCAAGGAAGCGGCCGGTGGTGGCTAGGCCGCTGGTCATCGTGGCGAAACCGCCGGTCGACGCGCCCACCAGAGCAGACATCGTGGTTTCTTCGCGTTCTCCGTCTCGCTGCTCGATCGGCTGGCGGGCGGACAGCTTCACCGCGCCGACGGCCGTCGCCAGACCGGGCTGCATGGCAGTTATCACCGCGGTCTTGGTGTGCGACGAAAGACGCTGGGCGACAACTGGAATCTTGGCCGTACCGCCGGCCATCGCTACAGCTGCGAGGTCTTTGCTACGAATCTTGTTGCGCCGCAACATATCGTCGAAGGCAGCGAATAAGCCGTCGAGCCGCTCTTCGATCAGGTCGTCGAACTCCGCTCGGCTTACTTTCAAACGGGAGTGCTGACCAGGCAGGTCGAGGGCCAGTTCGGTGGTGTCTTCGGTGGACAGCCGCTCTTTGGCCAGCCGGCATTCTTCCCGCAGGCCGGCGAACTGCCCGACGACTGCGGTGCTGGCGGGATCGACCTCGTTACTGTGGCCCGCGTTGTCCAGCGCATGCAGCATCAGAGCCTGGTCAACCAGGTCGCCGGAGAAGTCTTCGTAGCGCAGCGTGTCGGCGATGGCAGTGAAGTCCGACGCGGCATCCGCCAGCGTGATGCTGGTCCCGCCGCCGCCAAAATCGAGCAATGCGACAACGCCCTTGTCGGGCAGCCGTGAATCGGAATTCAGCGCGGTCAGCGCGGCAACGGAATCCGGCACGAGCCGCGGCGCGATACCGCCGTGTACGAAGTCGGCGTGGGTGTTCAGCGCAGCCTGCATGCCACGCAACGCCTCTGCACCCCAATGGGCCGGAACGGCCATCGTGATATTCGAGGTCGCGGCTTCCCCACCGGTCTCGGCGATCAACGCATCCAGCGCTTCGACCAGCAACAGCGACGGGTCGTGGCTCGAACCGTCCGCGGATTTCAGAGTCGTCGAACCGCCGATCCGCTCGACAAATCCGGTCATCAGCGTGCCGGTGTCCTCGGCGTCCGGGTCACTCACTGGCACACCGAGTTCCGGCGCGCGGTCCGGGAAAAGCGTCAGCACGGCGCGCCGCGACACGGGCGGATTGCCGTTGCGTACCGCGACTAGGTTCGTGGTGCCGATCGATAACCCCAACGGGTCATACATAACTCAAATACTTTCGTCGACAACATTTCGGTGGCCGGGGTCAACGATAAGGGCGGGTAGCGCTATGACGATCGGGCACAACGTCATCGGTACCCGGTCGATGCGGTTGCGTCACCGAAGTGAGACAGCCGCCCGCTTGACAGATCGGGTCGCGTCAGACCACGGTCAGTGGCAGCGATTGCCGCGGCTGGAATTCGAACGTCGCCCCGCCGCTCACCTTGGCGATCGCAACCTCAGAGAGCTCCTTTGCCGCAGTGTCGGTCTCGGACAACTCGGCGGTCCAGTCGGTGCTCGTGCCGGTGACCCGGACCGCGATGCGTGGGTCGATGGCGGTCGCGATCGCCTGCAGCGGCTGGATCGACTCCGGCGAACACAGCGAAATCCAGGCTGCGTCGTCGTGGGCCGGTGAGCGGTGGATCGTCAGTTGGTCACCGAAGTCGGCGTTCACGTAACCAATCGGGTTGAACAACGGATGCAGCTCGAAAACCCTTCGGATGCCTTCGATTCCGGCGGGCAGGTCAAGTGCCCGATGGATGCGCTCCGCACCGAGGCCGGCAACGCCGGTCAATCCGCGGGTGCAGATCGAGTCGGCCAGCTTGATGTCCGATCCCGCGCGCGCCCGCACCGCGATCGCAAACGACAGATACAGCAGATGCATCTGCAGGCATACTTCGTCGGCCATCCGGACCAACGCCGAATGCGAGTACGCACCGAAGTCGAAGTCCGACACCACCGGGCCCGAATAGTCGGCGAGCCCTTCGTCGGAATGGTCGATCGCGTCGAGTTCCCAATGGGCAGCTAGGGTTTCGGCCACGATGTGCAGCGCCGGAATGCCTTCGACCGGCGGATACGACTCGTCGATGACCACTGTCCAGGCGCAGTGCGGATGCCGGTCCGACGGGAGCCGGGGCGGACGGTGGATGGGACGCACCTGCGCTCGCGCATTGGTTGCGACCGCGGTCGCGTCGAAGGTCGGGTCCTCGATGGTGTGGCACATGCCGAAGACGTAATCGGGACCCATTGGCTCGACATCGAGCAGCGCCCCGCAGTGGTCGAGATGGAACTCGCCATGCCAGCGATCGTGAATGGTGTAGCGGAAATCCATGAACTGGGGCGGTGCCCCGATGTCGAGCTGTAAGCCCTTGAAAATCGTGAAGACGTCGACACCTTCGTAGTTGAGCGCACGCTGCATACGTCGGGTGTAGATCGGGCTGGCGCCGGCCCACTCCTCGATGGCGATCTGGACCATCTCGTCACGCCCGAATTCCTGAATGCACCAGGCCATGCCGGAGCGGTCGATCATCTGCCCGATCAACAGCAGCTCGGGAAGCAGGACGGCGAGCTGTTCGCGGGACAGCTGGGCATAGTGGGATCGGCTCACCGACCAAAAATAGAGCCGACTATGTTATAAAGTCAACAATGTCTATCTCCGCAGGCCAGAGGGCGAGCTCGACCGCCGGCCCGACCCGGCGGACGACTGCGCCACGCAAACGCGGCGATGACACTCGCGCGAAGATCATCGACGAAACCGTCCGTTGCATCGTGGAGGAAGGCTTTGTCGCCGCGACGGCGAAGCACGTCGCCGAGCGCGCCGGCGTCACCTGGGGAGTGATCCAATATCACTTCGGCGACCGCAACGGCCTGCTGATGGCCGTCGTCGACGACGGGGTGACCCGGCTGTTGGAGAGCCTTTCGGACGCCGATGTCAGCGAACTGCCGATGCGGGAGCGCATCGAGTTCGTCGTCGACACCGCGTGGAGTTGCTACAGCAGCCCGACATCGATGGCGGCGTTCGAGATCCTGCGGTCCAACCGGGCGGGCTCGTCGCGTCGACACCTGCTGGAGATGAACGCGGCGATCGATCAGCTTGGCCGTCTCATTACTGACGACCCCGCCAATGACGGTGTAGCCGAGGTCATTTGGGCCACGCTTCGCGGTGTGGTGCTGGCGCAGATGATCATCGGGACACCGGTCGACTGGCAACGGGAGCGACGCGCGCTCATCGAGATGGTCACGCTCTACCTGCGCTGAGCACTACCCGTGAATCTTCGCCGCGATCCCGTGCACGATGTCGAGAGCCTGCTCGATCACGTCGTAACGGCAGGCCGAGACGTCGACAGCGACGTTGTTGCGCACGGCCAGTGCGCGTTGGCACTGCATGCCGCCGCCGTCTTTGAGGGTCTGTGTCATGACCATCGTCCCGTCCATGTCGGCCGGTGTACCGGCGAGCCACAGCTGCGGTGACGGCGGGTTGGGGAATGTCAGCGTCAGAGTGCGGCCCGAACAGCTCGCCCACTGCGATTGTTGATCGGCGAGAAGCTTTTTGGCGGCATCAGCGGTCGGGAAGCTGATCACCGCCTGGATGACGGCGTAGAGGCGAGGGCCTTCGCCCGCATTGCGCAGCGCTTGTGACCGGACCCCGGTCCATCCGGCGTCGCCGTAAACCAGATGCTGCGCCGGCGCCATCACACCGATGCAGTCTTTCTGCAGCAGCTTTTGCGAATCGTCGATCACCGAGTCGGCGAACGACTCCTGAACCAGTGC
>CBAAAS010000340.1:0-4517 GCA_964658855.1 uncultured Mycobacterium sp. | reverse complement strand
TGACCACAACCGGGTTTGGGTCAAAGCCGATGGGGTGCTGCCCGATGATCCGGTGCTGCACACGGCCACCTTGCTGTATTCCTCGGACACCACCGTGCTGGATTCGATCATCACGACACACGGCTTGTCGTGGGGATACGATCGTATTTTCGCTGCGACGGTGAATCATTCGGTCTGGTTTCATCGTCAGGTGGATTTCAACGACTGGGTGCTGTACTCCACGTCCTCGCCGGTGGCGGCGGACTCCCGTGGGCTCGGAACCGGCTACTTCTTCGACAGGTCTCGGCGACCGGTAGCCAGCGTGGTGCAAGAGGGCCTGGTGAAATACTTCCCCGAAAAGCGCTGAGGCAGCGAAAAGCTCTTATGTAGAACGGTTCTAGGGTAGCGATGCCGGCGTCAACGTGACGCTCAACCGGTCCTGGACGCTGTGCCGAAACTGATCCGCACAGTGCTGCTGCGCGACCTGGTTTTCCCCGGCCTTCTGGATGCAGTCGATGTAGTCGCCGCCCCGGACGTCCTTCCAGACCGTTGTCCAGATCGCGATGAAGGCCAGGCCGACAACGATTGCCAAGCCGCCCAACACGATACCGGCGATCGCGACGCCGCCGTTGTCGGCGATGCCACGCTTGACCCGCCCGCGCCCGAAAGCGCCGATCACCATCGCGATGACACCCAGAACGATGGGGGCAAACACGGTCGCGACACTCAGTAGAGCGACGACGGCCAGCACCAGCGCGGCGATGCCGAGCCCGTTCTTCGGCGCTACCGGTTGTGGGGGAGCGTAGTAGGGCGGTGCATGACCGGGCTGGTACGGATAAAGGGGCCCGGCGTGCGGTGTCCCCGCGGCGTTCTCCCGTCGAACCGGCTGGTCCGGCGATCCGGTCATGGCTCGCTCTCTGATCGGGCGACATGGACGACTTGTGCGCAGAATACGCGCGGGCGCAGAACCGTAATCGACATTCGGGCTTACCCCACAACCCAATTCACCGTCAGTGGAGCACTTACCGGCAGTTACGCCGCGGGCGTCGGCGCTCCTGCCACGGCCTTTTCGATCCGGCGGGACGCATTGCGGATACCGAACGACGACACGATCTCGAAGGCCCCGATCACGATCAGCCAGATCGCGACCACCAGTGTCAGGATCTCGATCGTCTCCAGCGGAGATCCGAGCATCACCAGGCCGGCCAGCAGGGTGACTGCGCCGAGGAAGATCTGCCAGCCTCGGCCCGGTAGGTGAGGATCGCTGATCGCCGCGATGGTCGTGGCCACACCGCGGAAGATGAAGCCGACGCCGATCCAGATGGCAAGCAGCAGAATCGCATAGCCCTGACCGAAGTGCCGGAAACATAGTACCGCCAGCACCAGTGAGGCAGCCCCGCTGATGAACGACAGGACTCGTCCACCGGCGGAGACGTGCAGGGTGAACGCGAAGAAGACTTGGACGGCACCGGTGACCAGCAGATAGATGCCGAACAGCGCGGCCGCGATGACGATGGAATGCTCGGGCAGAACGTAAACCAGGATGCCCAGGGTCAGTGAGAGGATCCCGGACAACAGAGTCGACTTCCACAGGTGCGGCAACAACTTTGGAGCGGCAGAGGTTTCCATGCCCGGATCTTCCCACAAACGGTCGTCGGGTAGCGAGGTTTGGATGTCGTCAGACCCTGGCGGTCTGAGGTGACTCTGCCCGGGCGGTGCCGTAACCGGTGTCGGGCTTCCGCCCGATCAGGTACCAGGTGCGCATGGACCCTTTGCCCTTGATTTCGATGTAGCCGCGCTCCTGAAGCACGAAGTCGTCCTTGAGTCGGCGATAGACGTCCTCGGGCACCTGGATCCGGCCGACCGAATCGGTGGATTCCATTCGAGATGCGACATTGACTGCGTCGCCCCACACGTCGTAGAAGAATCGGCGTGATCCGACTACGCCCGCCACGACGGGACCGCTTGCCAACCCGATTCGCAGCGGCAACGGATCGCCTCGCGAATCCTTCAACAGGCGAACGACTTCCGCCATGTCGAGGGCAAAAGACGCCAGCGCCTCCACATGATCGGCCCGCGGCTGCGGTACGCCGCTGACCACCATGTAGGAGTCACCGCTGACTTTGATCTTTTCCAGTCCATGCTTGTCGACCAGCTCGTCGAAGTCACTGTAAAGCCGGTCCAGGAAAAGGATTAACTGATCCGGTGGCATATCGCTGGCACGTTCGGTGAAGCCGGCGATGTCGGCGAAAAGGACCGACGCGTCTTCATATTTATCGGCAATGATGTTGCGCGCCGGGTCCTTTAGCCGCTCGGCGATGCTTGCCGGCAAGATGTTGGACAGCAATGCCTCGGAGCGTTCGTATTCCACTTCCATCGCGGCTTCGGCGCGAACGATTTCGCGCACCGCGTACCAGACTGTCGTCACGACCATGACGCAGGCGGAGATGGTGGTGACAATGAAGCTCAGGGACAGGGCCCACGTGGGTTGGGCGCCGGTGTCGCGCGGGACCAGGAATTGCAATGTGATCACCATGGTTGCGGCGATCGCGGCAAGAATCGCGGCAAGGAAAATGCGGTCGACGCCGAGCTGCAGCACCACCAGGCATGCCGCGACCAGGAAGTAGAACTGCAACCCTGAACCGGTGCCGACAAACCAGCAGATCGCAAAAATCGACAGGTAGGCGGTGCAGATGAAGGTCAGCGGCGGAAGGAGCTCGCCGAACCGATGCAATAGCGGCACGGAGGCGTAGATCGCGGCGCCGACGATGTTGATGAGGCCGGTCCACCAGAGGTTGGGTGCCGAGACAACCTGGACAACGCCAAAACCTGCGCTGATGAATACCGCCATCGTCGCGGTGAGGTTCAAGATGCGGCGACGACGCGCAATGCGCTCGGCATAGACCTGGCTACGGGCGCGCGGCTGCGCCCGTACAGCTGCTACACAATCCGGTGATCGCCGCGAACCTGCTGGTTGTTGGGCGGCGCACCGCTTAGCCACCACGACAAAAGCCTAACGGCTGGAGGGAATGCTGTGTGGAGTCTTGGGTCACCAGCTCGAACGACGCCGGCATCGAGATGTATCCGCCGATCAACCCGTCGGCTCTCGCGGCGCCTGACGTGCCCTTGCCGCGCTCAACGCGTCCTCAACTGTCACCTGGAGCGAGAGCACCCGGTCCAGGTCGAGGAGTTGGATGATCCGGTGGGTCATTGGGCCTTTCGCCACGACCGAAAAGCGTTGGGAATCAACAAAAGAGTCGCGGGCCTTCACCAGAATGCCGATACCCAACGAGGCCAGGAATCGGACCCCCAACAGGTCGATGATGAGCGAAGGCGGGTCCTCGGCCAGAACCTCGGAGATCGCGTTCTCGAAGGCGGCAGCGCTGGCAAGATCTATTTCGCCGCTGATCGCGAGGACCGCGATCCCGTGGTGATACACGACGGAGGTACTGATCAGATCGTCGTTCGACATCGGTCCACCACCTGATCCGGCCGCTCACAGGTACCCTGTTTAACTTCAAAGAAGCGCTGCTAGACCGATGCTTTGCGACCGTGGCAAAGCTTAAGCATGAGCGGAGCCGTTGCGCGAGATGGCGAACCCGTGCCGAAACGCGGCCCGTCTCCCGCTCGGTGAAGAAACCGATTGAATACTAAAGCGGACACTACGCCGATTTCGACGGTGAGCTCACCGGAGCTGCCAAGAATTGGGCGGGCCTGGCGCAACTGCCACGTCGACTCAGTCAGATGAGCGGTACCTAGTGCTGCAACGTCCACGTCGTATTTCCGGCGGACACCGTCGTGACACCTGCCCCTTCAGTGCACGAGATGCCCAATTGTGGCTTGTATGCATTGCCGCACAGGTTGCCCCTGAGCTGGTTCTGCTTCGCGGTGTCCGACGCCGGGACGGTGATTCGGGTGTCGGACACGTCCGCGAGTGCCACCACGTTGTTCCCGATGAATCGGGTGCAGACGCCATTGCCGTTGGTGATGGGGTCACACTCGACCTTGTCCGCGTTTCCAGTAACCGGACTGGTATATAGCCGGACGTGAAACTTCTGGGGCTGTCCATTCTTCGCCCAGGTGCCGGCGAAGTTGACGTGCGTTCTCGAGACAAGCGTGCCTGACACCTCCACTTGATGATTCTGTCCCGGTTGAATGGTCGGGCCGGGCGAGGACGTGTCGCCGTCGACGACGAGCGGTCCGCCAGTCAGGTTCCACATGTCGAATCTCGCTGACGCCGAGGCCAGTGGAGCGGTGACGACGGTTGCGGACAGGGCCAGCACGATCGCGAGAGCCGACCTCGCGGCGAACCATCGAGGTGTCTTGACGGTAGCTCGCATGCTGGTGTGCCCTCTTCTGGCTCGTCCTCACAGTGGTGTCCATGAATGGTGCACCTAGGACACCGCGGGAGCACCCGTTTCGAATTACCTGATCGCCAGCGACCTTCAAGAAAAACGGCGAGTCGCCAACGCCGTCGGACTTGTGGTGCCCTCGGTGAGATTCGAACTCACACTGGACGGGTTTTGAATCCGTTTCCT
>CBAAAS010000339.1:0-4517 GCA_964658855.1 uncultured Mycobacterium sp. | reverse complement strand
GCGCTTTTTTGTTCTTGGTGATCGTGACGCTCGTCGTCGTAAAAGAATCAAGCGTTGACAAAATATCCTGCGCCGCAACCGAATAGGCGGCAGCGGTCTTACCGAATAGCTGCCAGTCCTTGCGGATGGTCGCTTGTTTCGGGTTCACGGCAACCAGAAATTGGTTGCCTCCGCTGATCGCCTGACCGATGCGGTCGCCCTTGCCGCGGAAGCCGTCGGCCAACGCCGACAGCACGCCGTTCAACTTCGCCGGGTCGATCGCGTGAACGATCGACTGCAGATTCTCGAAGACCGTGTTGACCTCGACGGTCGTGTTGCGGCTGTGCAGCACCGCACCTTTGGCCAATTCACGATGACTGTCGCCCGATGCGGGCACGATGAGGTCGACGTACTTGGCGCCGAAGGCGGTGCTGGACTTGATCTCTGCCTCGATGTTGCTCGGCAGGAAGCGAAACTCGTTCGGATAGATCTTGAGCTTCAGCTTGGAAAGATTGGTGCCGGCCGAATCGGCGTAGGACTCGACCTTCGCCACTTCGCCGATCTGGACCCCGCGTAGCTTCACTTTCGCGTCGTCTTCCATGACCAAGCCGGCCCGGTCAGAGATCACGGTGAGCGGCACGGTGGTCTTCAGCGTTCCTTCGAACGCCATCGCGGTCAGCGTGCTGACGGTGACGACCACCAGCACGAGTACCGGTGCCCACCAAATAGGGTCAATCCCCCGGCGCCGCCGGGTCTCTTGAGCCATCCTCCTCACCCCGACAGATGGAAATTGCCGGACTGTCCGTACACGGACAGTGTGATTGTCAACAGAATGAAAACCCCCGCAGTGATCGAAGCCCGCACCGCGCGACCCACCGCCTCGCCGACTCCCGCCGGCCCCCCGGTCGCGTTGTAACCGTAGTAAGTGTGGATGGCCATCACCGCAGCTGCCATCGCCAGCGCCTCGGTGAACGACCAGAGTAGATCGGTCGGATGCAGGAACGACGAGAAATAGTGGTCGTAGACACCGCGGGACTGCCCGTAAACGATCGTCGTACCGAACCGGGTCGCCAGAAACCCCATCAGCATCGCGGTGGTGTAAATCGGGATGACCGCGACGACGCCGGCCACGATGCGGGTGGACGCCAGATAGGTGATCGGGCGGATGGCCATCGCCTCCAACGCGTCGATCTCCTCGTTGATGCGCATGGCCCCGAGTTGCGCGGTCGCACCGGCACCAATGGTGGCGGCCAGCGCCACCCCGGCGGTTGCCGGCACGATGAAGCGGACGTTGAGGAAAGCGCCCAAAAAGCCGGTGAGAGCTTCGATTCCGACGTTGGACAGTGTGTTGTAGCCCTGCACGGCGATCAGCGCGCCGGTGGTCAGCGTCAGAAATCCGACGATGACCACGGTGCCGCCGATGACGGCGAGAGCCCCGGTCCCCATCCCCAGGACGGCGATCAGCCGCAGGACTTCACCCGGATACCGCCGAATCGCATCGACGGTGGAGCCGAGCGCGTTACCGATGAAGGCCGTCTGCTCGCCCAGAGTCCGGACGGCGTCCACCACTCCGTTCAGAAAATCGCGGCCCGGGATGTAGGTTTCGTCCTCGTCGGTCGTGCTCACGGAGACACCTTCACACCGAACGCGGTGGCCAGGATGTTGATCAGGAACAGAGCCATGAAGGCGAACACCACGGTCTCGTTGACCGCGTTCCCCACTCCGGTTGCACCGCCGTCGACTGACAGGCCCTTGTAGCAAGCGATCAGACCTGCCGAAAGTCCGAACAGCAGCGCTTTGACCAGGGACACGATCACCTGCGGAAGGCCGGTCAGGATGGTCATTCCGAAGATGAACGCTCCCGGCGTGACGTGTTGGACGTACACCACGAAGAAGTAGCTACCGGTGAGGCCGACGACCGCGACCGCCGAATACAGCAGTAGCGCAACGAATGTCGCAGCAATCACCCGGGGCACCACGAGAGCCTGGATCGGGTTGATCCCGATGACCTTCATCGCGTCGATCTCTTCACGAATCGTGCGGGCACCGAGATCCGCGCATATCGCTGTGGCGCCGGCGCCGGACACCACGATCGCGGTGACCACCGGTCCAACCTGCGTGATCGAAGCCAGCGCCGCACCAGCACCGGACAGGTCGCCGGCACCGACCTCGATCAACACGATATTCAGCGTGAAGACGATGAGGACGGTGTAGGGAACGGAGAGCACCAGGGTCGGCACGATCGACACTCTCGCGATGAACCAGATCTGATCGATCAGTTCACGCAGCGCAAAAGGACGGCGGAAGGCTGCGGAGAACGTCTCGCCGGCCAGAACAACGAAGTCGCCAACCGCACTGGCAGGCTTGGACCACTCGACCCGCGACAGGGCCGACCCCCCCGATTTTTCAGGCACCCGGCTTACCCGATCCGCCGGCGATCATGTGACGAAGACCACGCGTCAGTTTGCTCATGCTGTACAAACCGGTAGCTCGGCCGAAGCGTCCGACTCGCTGGAAATTGGACGTTGATCAGGATCGATTCGCTGACGTCAACCATTGAAATTGCGGTGATCGCGGCGTTCATCGAGTTTGCTCGCTCTGCTGACTCTCGATGCGACTCATCGCGCTCCTCTGGCTTCGGGAAGATTCGGTCACCCTACTGTCAGCGGGTGTGCGCGCGCGCAGAAGCACGACGGCGATGCCGTGGGCCGACTGCACGCATAGACCACGACGGAAACTTACGGATGTATCGAAGCGCGCGGGAGGGTTCTACTCAGCAAGAAAATATGTTGGCCGGGCGCCGTCGCAAGCGCCGAAAATCGCCCGATGAGCTGCGCAAACACCCTCAACGCAACAAGCCCGGCAGGCGGTTGTATACCGCTTGCCGGGCCTGTCAGAACGACTCAGCCGACGTTTGCGCCGCCCTCGGCGATGCGCCGCACCGCCTTGAGGAACACTTCGATCTCCTCATGAGTGTTGTAGAAGGAGAACGACGGGCGCACCGTCGCCTCCAGCCCCAATCGCCGCAGAGCGGGTTGCGCGCAGTGATGACCCGCGCGGACCGCGATGCCTTCGGAGTTCAGGGCCTTGCCCACCTCGAGCGGCTCGTGACCGGCCAGCACAAACGACAGCACGCTGGCCTTCTCCTCGGCAGTACCCACCAGGCGGACGCCGGGGATGTCCGCCAACCGCGGGGTCGCGTACTCGAGCAGGGTCTGCTCGTAGGCCGCGATGCGCTCGATGCCCAGCCGCTGCACGTAGCGCAGCGCCTCGGTCAGGCCTACCGCATCGGCGATGTTGCCGGTGCCGGCCTCGAACTTGAACGGCGGGCCCTGATACAGCGAGCGCTCCAGGGTGACGTCGGCGATCATGTGGCCGCCGCCCTGCCAGGGTGGTGTCTCGGTCAGAGCTTCATCGGTTCCGTAGAGCGCACCGATCCCGGTAGGCCCGTAGATCTTGTGCCCGGAGAACACGTAGAAATCCGCACCCAGTTCGGCGACGTTGGTCGGGATGTGCTGGATCGACTGCGCGCCGTCGATCAGCACCCGGGCGCCGTAGCGATGACCAAGCTCGACGATCTTGTCGACCGGCACCACCGTCCCCAGTGCGTTCGACACCTGGCTGGCCGCAACCAGTTTGGTTCGCGGACCCAGCAGCTGTTCGAACTCGTTCAGCAGCAAGTTGCCCGCGTCATCGATCGGAGCCACCTTGAGGATCGCGCCGGTCTTCTGCGAAATCAGCTGCCAAGGAACGATATTCGCGTGGTGCTCCAGATGGGTGATGACGATCTCGTCACCCGGCTGCAGGTGTTTACCGCCCCACGCGTGTGCGACGAGGTTGATCGCCTCGGTGGTGCCGCGGGTGAACACGATGTTGTCCGAGCTCGGC
Source organism: uncultured Mycobacterium sp. (assembly GCA_964658855.1). GTDB lineage: Bacteria > Actinomycetota > Actinomycetes > Mycobacteriales > Mycobacteriaceae > Mycobacterium. Next base: position 650 of record CBAAAS010000339.1, on the reverse strand, counting down.
GCGCCGATGAATTCGGCAACGGTGTCCCGCGCCTCCTCATAGGCGTCGGTGGCCCGGGCCGCCAACTCGTGTGCGGCGCGGTGAATGTTCGAGTTCTCGTGCGAGTAGAACTTCACCAGCCGGTCGATCACCACTTGCGGCTTCTGCGTGGTCGCCGCGTTGTCGAACCAGATCAGCGGCTTTCCGTTGATGACCTCTTTGAGGATCGGGAAATCCGCCCGCACCGCGTTGACGTCGAACACCTCGTGGTTGTCGGTCAGCTGCGGCACCGGGTCGTTGGCGGTGAGGAAGTGGTAGTTGCCCTCATCACCGGCCGGCGCATCCGGCGCGACGACCAACTTGTCCGTCCACCCAAGCTCCGGGACCGACGGCGCACCCGTCGGCCACGACGGCGCCGAACCGCGAGGAGCGACCGGAACAGTCGGCACTCCTCCGGCCAGCACTCCCGGCAGCGTCGGAACGATGCCCGCCGACGGCACCGCAAATGCGCTGAGGTCGGCCGGCACGTACGGATTTAAAACGCTTCCTGACGTCGCCGCGGTTGACGGTCCTGCCGTCGTATCCGGCACGTTGCCCCGCGGGGCTACCGGGACCGCCTGTGGTGGCGGCTCCGGTCCCGGGGACGTCGGAGCCGGAGCATAGACGTTGGA
>CBAAAS010000338.1:0-4517 GCA_964658855.1 uncultured Mycobacterium sp. | reverse complement strand
CATGGACTCCTCGTGGCGCAAGGTGCTGCTGGTCTGCAGCGCCTCCGGCGACGACCCGATCGTCCCCGATGTCACCGTGACCCACAAAGACCAGACCCCCATGCGGCCCGACTTGCTCGACGCGTTCGAGATCTCGGAGTTGGAGAAGTACTACACCGACGAAGAGTTGGCCGATCACCCAGGACGGAGAGGCTGATGACCTACGACGCAACTTTGCGGGTATGGCGTGGCGACGAGGCCGGCGGTGCCTTAGAGGACTACAAAGTCGAGGTCAACGAGGGCGAGGTGGTGCTCGACATCATCCACCGCCTGCAGCAGACCCAGACACCGGACCTGGCGGTCCGGTGGAACTGCAAAGCCGGCAAGTGCGGCTCGTGCTCGGCTGAGGTCAACGGCAAGCCCCGGCTGATGTGCATGACGCGGATGTCGACCTTCGCCGATGACGAAGTGGTGACCGTGACGCCGATCCGGACGTTCCCGGTGATCCGCGACCTGGTGACCGACGTGTCGTTCAACTACGAAAAGGCGCGGGAGATCCCGTCATTCGCGCCGCCGAAGGACCTGCAGCCAGGCGAGTACCGGATGCAGCAGCAGGATGTCGAGCGTTCCCAGGAGTTCCGTAAGTGCATCGAGTGCTTCCTGTGTAACAACGTCTGCCACGTGATCCGTGACCACGAGGAGAACAAAGAGAGTTTCGCCGGCCCGCGGTACCTGATGCGGATCGCGGAGTTGGAGATGCATCCGCTGGACACCATGGACCGGCGCGATCAGGCGCAGGAAGAGCACGGGCTCGGCTTCTGCAACATCACCAAGTGCTGCACCGAGGTCTGCCCCGAGGGCATTCACATCACCGACAACGCGCTGATCCCGATGAAGGAACGCGTCGCCGATCGCAAGTACGACCCGGTGGTCTGGCTGGGGAACAAGCTATTCCGTCGGTAGAGCGTCGCCTACATCTAGACGCCGAGGCGCCTAAAGACGCTGCGGTGGAAGACGATCGGTGCGATGTCTGGGTCGACCCGGACGTCGCTGACCCGTAACACCACGATCGTGTGATCGCCGGCGGGAATGAGCTGCTCGATCGCGGTTTCCATCCAGAGGCTGGTGCCGTGGATGAAGACCGCACCGCTGGTGTAGGACACCGTCTCCAGGTCGGCAAAACGATCGCCGGTCTTGGCAGCCAGCCTGCGGGCGGCGCCGTCGTGCGACTCACCCAGCACGCTGATACCCAGCGCGCCGACGTCCTTGAGTTTCGGCCACGTCGTCGAGGTGTTCTGCACGCAGAACGACACCAGCGGCGGATCCAATGACACCGGCACGAATGTGCTGGCCGCGAGTCCTTCTCTGACACCGTCGACTTCGGCGGCGATGGCAATGATGCCGGAGGGAAAATGGCCAAACGCCTCGCGCAGGGAGGTAGGCGTCAAGTTGTCAGGTGTATTCACCGGGCTTCACTCGCGTAGACGGGATTTCGTAAAAAGACCCTACCTTTCGGGCGTTACATCTCCTCCGCTGCCCGTCACGTAGCCGTGCGCGGCTGCGACATCCGGATGGGCCCGCAGCCTGCTCTTCCAGGCATTGCGGCCGTACACCGAGAAGATCGGGTCGGACGGGTCCGCGCGCGGATCGGCCTGCTGCGCCAATTCGGCGGGCAACGGCAGTGTCGGGATCTGCGCGTCCAGGCGCGGGTTGAAGAAATAGGGCACCGAGATCCGGTCCGCCGATTGGATCAGATTCACCCGGTGCTCGGTCGCGCGCAGGTAGCCGCCGGTGGCCAACTCCAGCAGCTCGCCGATGTTGACGATGAAGGCGCCGTGCCGCGCCGGCACGTCGACCCAGCCACCGTCGCGTCCACGTACCTGCAACCCCGCACTGCCCGGCTCGGCGAGCAACAGCGTCAGCACTCCGGAATCCCGGTGCGCGCCGACACCCTGCGAGCTGGCCGCGGTCGAGGGGTAGTGCACGACTTTGATCAGGGTCGCCGGCGTCGAGTCGAATGCGGCGTCGAAGAATTCCGCCGGACTGCCCAGCGCCGCTGCCCAGTGCCGCAGCAAGCTGCGCGACACCGCTGCGAGAGCCACGTCCCATTCGCCGATGACGCCCGGCAGTTCCGGCAGTCCCGCGGGCCACTGATTGGGTCCCTGCAGCCACAGATAATCGGGGCTGCCGGGGCCGCCGATCGGCTCGCGCTCCGGGCCGATGTCGATCTGCTCGCGCCAGTCCACCTCGCCACGGGTCAGTTCGCCGCCCAGCCGGGTGTAGCCCCGGAAATGCGGACTGCGGATCATGGCGATGGCATCTTTGTCCGCCTGCGGCAGTGCGAACAGTCGCCGGGCCGCCGCCAGCACCCGCCGGGTGAGCGACTCAGGCACTTGATGTCCGGTCAGATAGAAGAATCCGACCTCGTGGGCGACCTCGCGCAAGCGGGTCCGCAGTTGGCCGGCGGGGTGGCGAAGGTCCACTTCCGGCACTGTGGTGACGCTTGACACAATTGACACCTATTCATCATCACCGCAGGTTAACGGGCATGCCACCGTCTCGATCAGCACAAGGCCAACTAGTTGGTTGATTAGCTAGTGAAATTTAGCTCACAGTCGGTTGCGAAGCTTTACCGTTGGGTATAACTTAAGCACGTTACTGGTGGGTAACTTAGCCCAAGTACCCAACCTATATGTGGCGTTCTCATCGAGGAGGAACTAGTGAGCCACTACAAGAGCAATGTCCGCGACCAGGTGTTCAACCTGTTTGAGGTCCTAGGCATTGACAAAGCATTCGGCGAAGGCGATTACACCGACCTAGATGCCGACACCGCCCGCGAGATGCTGGTGGAAATGAGCCGGTTGGCCGAGGGTCCCGTCGCGGAGTCGTTCGCCGACACGGACCGCAATCCCCCGGTGTTCGACCCCGAGACCCACTCCGTGTCACTGCCCGAGTCCTTCAAGAAGTCGGTTCGCGCGCTGCTCGAGGGTGGTTGGGACAAGGTCGGCATCGATGAGGAACTCGGCGGCATGCCGATGCCCAAGGCGATGGTCTGGTCGCTACACGAGCACGTGCTCGGCGCCAACCCCGCCGTCTGGATGTACGGCGGCGGTGCCGGATTCGCCAGCATCTTCTACCACCAGGCCACCGAAGAGCAGAAGAAGTGGGCCATCATCGCCGCTGAGCGCGGCTGGGGTTCGACCATGGTGCTCACCGAGCCGGATGCCGGCTCGGATGTCGGCGCCGGTCGCACCAAGGCCGTCCAGCAGGACGACGGCTCGTGGCACATCGACGGGGTGAAGCGTTTCATCACCTCCGCCGACTCTGATGACCTGTTCGAGAACATCTTCCACTTGGTACTGGCCCGCCCCGAGGGTGCCGGACCCGGCACCAAGGGTCTGTCGCTGTTCTTCGTACCGAAGTTCCTGTTCGACTTCGAGACCGGCGAGCCCGGCGAGCGCAACGGCGTCTTCGTCACCAACGTCGAGCACAAGATGGGCCTGAAGGCCTCCGCGACGTGTGAGCTGACCTTCGGTCAGCACGACGTACCGGCCAAGGGCTGGCTCGTCGGCGAGGTGCACAACGGCATCGCGCAGATGTTCGAGGTCATCGAGCAGGCTCGGATGATGGTGGGCACCAAGGCGATTGCCACGCTGTCCACTGGCTACCTGAACGCACTTGCCTATGCCAAGGACCGGGTGCAGGGCGCCGACCTGACGCAGATGACCGACAAGGCGGCGCCGCGCGTGACCATCACGCACCACCCGGACGTCCGTCGCAGCCTGTTGACCCAGAAGGCTTACGCCGAGGGTCTGCGCGCGCTGTACGCCTACACCGCGACCTACCAGGACGCGCCGGTCGCCAAGGCGGTCCACGGTGTGGAACCCGACCTGGCAGTCAAGGTCAACGACCTGCTGCTCCCGATCGTCAAGGGTGTCGGCTCCGAGCAGGCGTACGCCAAGCTCACCGAGAGCCTGCAGACCTTCGGTGGCTCCGGCTTCTTGCAGGACTACCCGATCGAGCAGTACATCCGTGACGCCAAGATCGACTCGCTCTACGAGGGCACCACGGCCATCCAGGCGCAGGACTTCTTCTTCCGCAAGATCGTCCGCGACAAGGGTGTGGCACTGGCCCACGTGTCGGGGCAGATCGAGGAGTTCATCAAGAACGAGTCGGGCAACGGTCGCCTGAAGGCCGAGCGGGCGCTGCTGTCCACCGCCCTGGCCGATGTCCAGGCGATGGCGGCGACGCTGACCGGCTACCTGATGGCGGCGCAGGACGAGATCTCGAGCATCTACAAGGTTGGCACCGGTTCGGTGCGCTTCCTGATGAGCGTCGGCGACCTGATGCTCGGCTGGCTCCTGCAGCGTCAGGCTGCCGTGGCCCTGGAGGCACTCGACGCCGGCGGTGTCAGCGAGGCCGACCGGGCCTTCTACGAGGGCAAGATCGCCGTGGCATCGTTCTTCGCGAAGAACTTCCTGCCGCTGCTGACCAGCACCCGCGCGGTGTTGGAGTCGATCGACAACGAGATCATGGAG
>CBAAAS010000337.1:0-4534 GCA_964658855.1 uncultured Mycobacterium sp. | reverse complement strand
CGTAGATGGTGTCGGCGCGGGTGAACAGGTAGAGCCGCTGCCACTCGTCGAAGTCGCCGCCGAGCAGTGCCAGACCGGCCTTGCCTTGGACCTCCATCGCGATCTCGCCGAGTTCGCGGTGCCAGTTGGCCCACAACAACTTCGAGACGTTGTCCTGCCCGGGCTGTTCGACGTCCATCGTCGCCAGCGCGTAAGAGCGCATCGCCCGCAGCCCGGCCCAGGAGCGGGTCAGCCGCTCGCGGATCAGCGGATCATCAGCTGCGCCAGTCTTTTTGGCGAGCTCGACAACGGCCTCCAGCTCGCGGGCATAGACGATCTGCTGACCGAGTGTCGACACGCCGCGCTCGAAGGTCAGCGTTCCCATCGCGACCCGCCAACCATCACCGGGCTGGCCGACCACCAGGTCTGCGTCGGTACGGGCGTCGTCGAAGAACACCTCGTTGAACTCGGAGTCCCCGGTCAACTGGACGATCGGACGGACGTCGACCCCGGGCTGGTCGAGCGGCACCAGTAGGTAGGACAACCCTGCGTGACGCTTCGAACCCTTCTCGGTGCGCACCACCACGAAGCACCACTGGGCCCAGTGCGCCAGCGACGTCCACACTTTCTGGCCGTTGATCACCCATGCGTCGCCGTCCAGTACCGCGGTGGTGGCCACGTTGGCCAGGTCGCTGCCGGCGCCGGGTTCTGAGTAGCCCTGCGACCACAACTCGGTGACGTCGACAATCCCAGGCAGGAAGCGCTTCTGCTGCTCGGGCGTGCCGAAGGCGATCAGGGTCGGCCCCAGCAATTCCTCGCCGAAGTGGTTGATCTTGGCCGGCGCGTTGGCGAGCGCGTATTCCTCGTAGAACGCCACCCGATGCGCGACCGACAGACCTCGGCCGCCGTGCTCGACCGGCCACCCCAGACAGGTCAGGCCGGCTTTCGCGAGATGCTGGTTCCAGGAACGTCGCTCTTCGAATGCCTCGTGCTCGCGACCGGGGCCGCCGAGCCCCTTCAGGTCGGCGAATTCGCCGACCAGGTTCTCGGCCAGCCAGTCGCGGACCTCGGCCCGGAACTCCTCGACGCCTTGCACCCTTGTAGGCTAACCTACCAAGCACTTGCTTTGTTAGCCCGGCGGCGATGTGCGCTGTACAGCGGCAATGGACAAGCCGGGTAGTCCGCAGCTAGGAGTTCGATGTCGAGCCATCCGCAGACCATTCCTGCGGCGTTGGACCAGATCGCGGGCGAACTCCCCGACCACAGCGCCTTGGTCACCGAGGATCGGACGCTCACCTTCGCCGAGTTGCGGGACGAGGTGCGCCGCGCCGCCGCGGCCATGATCAGCCTCGGTGTGAACGCCGGCGACCGGGTGGCGATCTGGTCGCCGAACACCTGGCACTGGGTAGTCGCGTGCCTGGCTACGCATTACGCCGGCGCGACCGTGGTCCCGCTGAACACCCGCTATACGGCCGCGGAGGCCTCCGACATCCTGGCCCGCACCGGCGCACCCCTGCTGGTGGCGATGGGCGAGTTCCTCGGTGCCGACAGAGTCGGCGACCTTGACCTTTCGGCACTGCCCGACCTCCGGCACGTCGTCCGGGTGCCGATCGACATCGACGATGGAACGTGGGACGACTTCGTGAGCCGTGGTACCAACCTCGAAGCGGCTGACGCGCGGGCCGCGGCGGTCCGGCCCGACGACCTCTCCGACGTCCTGTTCACCTCCGGCACGACCGGCCGCAGCAAAGGCGTGCTGTGCGGCCACCGGCAGTCGCTGGCCGGATCCGCGGCATGGGCGGCCATCGGCAAGATCACCAGCGATGACCGCTACCTCTGCATCAACCCGTTCTTCCACAATTTCGGCTACAAGGCCGGCATCCTGGCCTGCCTGCAGACCGGCGCCACTTTGATCCCGCAGCTGACCTTCGACGCCGAGCAGGCGTTGCGCGCGGTCGCCGAACATCGGATCACCGTGCTGCCCGGACCGCCGACCATCTACCAAACGCTGCTCGACCATCCCGCGCGTAGCCGCTACGACCTGAGCTCGCTGCGGTTCGCGGTCACCGGCGCAGCGACCGTGCCGGTGGTGTTGATCGAGCGGATGCAGAGCGAACTCGACTTCGACATCGTGCTGACCGCCTACGGCCTGACCGAGTCCAACGGGATGGGCACCATGTGCCGCGCCGACGACGACGCGGTGACTGTAGCCACCACCTGCGGGCGGCCGATTGCCGATTTCGAGCTGCGCATCGACGATGCGACCGGCGAGGTGCTCCTACGAGGGCCCAACGTGATGCTCGGCTATCTCGACGACCCGGACGCCACCGCTGCGGCGATCGACAGCGAGAGTTGGCTGCATACCGGTGACATCGGAAAGCTCGATGCCGCAGGCAATCTCCAGATCACCGACCGGCTCAAGGACATGTACATCTGCGGCGGTTTCAATGTCTACCCCGCCGAGATCGAGCAGGTGCTGGCCCGGCTGGACGGTGTGGTGGACTGCGCGGTGATCGGTGTGCCCGACGAGCGACTCGGCGAGGTCGGCCGAGCCTTTCTGGTGGCCCGGCCCGATTCCGGACTCGACGAAAAGTCGGTGATCGCGTACACCCGCGATTACTTGGCGAACTTCAAAGCCCCGCGTTCGGTGAGATTTGTCGATGCGCTGCCCCGCAACGCGGGCGGCAAGGTGGTCAAACCGCAACTTCGAGAGATGGCGTGATGGATCTGCAAATCGACGACGAGACGCTGAAATTTCAGCAGGAGGTGCGCGACTTCCTGTCGTCGCACCGCGACGCGTTCCCAACGCATTCCTACGACACTGCGGAGGGTTTCGAACAGCACCGGTTATGGGACAAGGTGCTTTTCGACGCGGGTCTGTCGGTGATCACTTGGCCGGAGAAGTACGGCGGCCGCGACGCGACCCTGCTGCAGTGGGTGGTTTACGAGGAGGAATACTTCCGCGCCGGAGCACCCGGGCGTGCCAGCGCCAACGGCACCTCGATGCTGGCGCCGACACTGTTCGCCCACGGCACCGATGAGCAACTGGACCGGATTCTGCCCAAGATGGCCAGCGGCGAGGAGATTTGGGCGCAGGCCTGGTCAGAGCCCGAGTCCGGCAGCGATCTCGCCTCGCTGCGTTCGACGGCAACGCGCACCGATGGTGGCTGGCTGCTGAACGGCCAGAAGATCTGGAGCTCACGAGCACCGTTTGGCGACAGGGCGTTTGGATTGTTCCGTTCGGACCCAGACGCGCAGCGGCATAGCGGCCTGACCTATTTCATGTTCGACTTGCATGCCGACGGCGTCACCGTTCGTCCGATCGCCCAACTCGGCGGTGACACCGGATTCGGCGAGATCTTCCTCGACGACGTCTTCGTGCCCGATACCGATGTGATCGGCACGGTGAACGACGGCTGGCGGGCCGCGATGAGCACGTCCAGCAACGAGCGCGGCATGTCGCTGCGTAGCCCGGCCCGATTCCTGGCCTCCGCCGAACGCCTTGCCGAGGTGTGGAAGACCAAGGGCGACAGCTCGTTCGGAGACCATGTCGCCGACGCGTGGATCAAGGCGCAGGCATACCGGCTGCATACCTTCGGCACCGTGACCCGACTGGCGGGCGGTGGCGAACTGGGTGCCGAGTCCTCGGTGACCAAGGTGTTCTGGTCAGACCTTGACGTAGCGATCCACCAGACGGCACTGGAGATCCGCGGGGCCGACGGCGAGCTGGCCGACGCCTGGACCGACGGGCTGCTGTTCGCTCTTGGTGGCCCGATCTACGCCGGTACCAACGAGATTCAACGCAATATCGTCGCCGAGCGGCTACTGGGCCTGCCCAGGGAGAAGTCAAAATGAGATTTGACGTTGACGAGCAGCAGCGTGACTTCGCCGCCAGCATCGACGCGGCGCTGGCGGCTGCCGACCTTCCGGGCGCGGTTCGAGCCTGGGCCGACGGCGACACCGGACCGGGCCGCAAGGTCTGGGCGCGCCTGGCCGACCTGGGCGTCACAGCGTTGGCCGTGCCCGAGCGGTTCGACGGCATCGAGGCACACCCGGTCGACCTGGTCGTTGCGCTGGAGCGGCTGGGCCGCTGGGGTGTCCCCGGTCCGGTGGCCGAATCCATTGCGGTAGCGCCCGTTCTACTCGCCGACGACGAGCGGTGCGCCGCGCTGGCGTCCGGCGAGCTGATCGCGACCGTTGCCCTTCCGCCGCATGTACCGCGCGCCACCGACGCCGACACCGCGGGTCTGACGTTGCTGGCCGATTTGGACGGAACGGTCAGCGAGGCGCGGCCCGGCGGGCAGCACGAGTCGGTGGACCCCAGTCGCAAATTGTTCGACGTCTCCCCGACTGATTCGACCTGGCGGGCTGACGTCAAGCGCGCCTACGAATTCGGGGCGTTGGCCACCGCCGCCCAACTGGTCGGGGCCGGCCAGGCTTTGCTGGACGCGGCGGTCGAGTACGCGAAGCAGCGCACGCAGTTCGGGAGGGCCATCGGGTCGTATCAGTCGATCAAACACAAGCTGGCCGATGTGCACATCGCGCTCGAGTTGGC
>CBAAAS010000336.1:0-4540 GCA_964658855.1 uncultured Mycobacterium sp. | reverse complement strand
GCGCGCCGCCCTGTCACGGCGGAGGTCGCGGGTTCGAGTCCCGTCAGGGTCGCCATTTTTTTGTGGTGAGGCACTTCGGTTGGACACAGTGCCTTCCGGCCAGGTAGCTCAGTTGGTACGAGCGTCCGCCTGAAAAGCGGAAGGTCGCCGGTTCGATCCCGGCCCTGGCCACTTACCGGGCGCATCTTCATTTGCGCAGGTTGGCTTCGCCCGCAAACTGGGTAATCATCCCCAACAGCGAGGCGCATAGGAACGAAACATCATGGACGTTAACCGCATGGCCAGGGCGGCGGTAATCACCGCCGGCATCGGCGTATCAGCACTCATGTTCGGTACCGGACCGGTCAGCGCGGTCCCACTGGACCCACCCCCGTCTCCGACCAGCCCGGCGCCCGACCAGCCTCCGGCCCCGGGGCCGAAAATAGCGCTCCCGCAAAGTGGGGGATCACAACACGGCGGCCACGCACTACCAGTGCAGCCACCGCCGGGGTCGCCCTAACCCAAGAAGCTCTAAATCCATGGTGAATGATACCGGGAAGCCTTGCGCTGCTGGGCTATTCGTCCATGACGTCTCTGGGCATTCTTCCGCGCTAAGCTGGTCTTATCGCCATCTAGCTCGAGACGGTGCGTCGGTTGGGAGGGCTTTCGCAGATGATCACCCCGTCGCTGACCGGACTGGCTACCGCAGTTACTGGTCTCGCATTGTCGTTTACTGCTTGGGGCAGTGTCGCGTCCGCAGATCCCGATCTGGGCCCGATCGTCAACACCACATGCAGTTACTCGCAGGTGGTGTCGGCACTGAACGCCCAAACACCCGCTGCCGCCGCGCAACTGAACGGATCGCCGTCGGCGCAGGCCGCATTGCGCGGATTCCTCGACTCGTCGCCGGATCAGCGCCAGCAGATACTTCAGGAGCTAGAGGGCAGGTACCCGCAATCGCAGCAGTACATCCCGCTCTACGCCGGATTTGCCGTGCAGGTCGCCAACACCTGCAACAACTACTGAGCGGATCGGGCTTCGGGACCCGGCCAGCTAGTCGAATTCGATGGGCAGACTCTTCGGCCCGCTCAGGCTCACGATCGGCTTCCAGGGCACCGGCCCGACGATCCGCGGGTTGCGCAGCCGGCCCGTCAATACCTTGAGCGCCTCGGCGATCTCGCGCCTCGCCAGGTTGGCGCCCAGGCAGTAGTGCACCCCGCCGCCGAAGGTCAGGATCGCCGGCGCGCCCTCGCGGGTGATGTCGACGCGGTCGGGGTCGTCGTAGACGCTTGGATCGCGATTGGCCGCAAAGGTATTCAGCAGCACCATCGACCCGGCCGGAAAGATGTAGCCGTCCAGCTCGACATCGTCGGCGACGACGCGCAGCGCGCCGCCCGCGATCGGGGAGTGCCGCATGGTCTCCTCCACCGCGTGCATGGCCAGGTCCGGATCGGCGCGGAGCAACTCCCACTGATCGGGGTGCTCGCAGAGGACCTGCACGGACGCGGCGACCTGGTTGCGGGTGGTGTCGGTTCCGGCCAGCAGTAGGCCGCCCGCGAGCATCTGCAGCTCCGTGGCGTCGATTCGATCCGCGTCGTCCTCGGCGCGAATCAGGTCGGAGATCAGATCGTCGGACAGGCTGTGTCGGCGTTGGGCGACCATGTTGTCGACGTAATCGTCGAGTTCGCCCCACGCTTGCATCACGCTCTCTTCCAGCGCATGGATGTCGGCGGTGAAGCTGAACGCCTGGAAGATCACGTCGGCCCACGATGCGAACCGCTGCCAGTCCTCACGCGGTGCGCCGAGCAGCGCGGAGATGATCGGGACGGGGTAAGGGCGCGCGATGTCCTCCACGACATCGCAATAGCCTCGCCCGGCGACCCCATCGACGAGATCGTCCAGCACGCCGACCATGGTGTCGTGCAAGCGCGCCACCGTCCGCGGCGTGAACGCCCTGGAGCACAAGCTCCTGAGCCGCTGATGTTCGTCGCCCTCAAGGCACAAAATGCTGGTGGTCACCTTGTCCCACAACGGGCCAGAGGTGACGCCCTGTGCCTGCAGCACGATGCCCTGCGGCACCTGGAACCGCTTGTCTCGCAGCACTGCTCGGACCATCGGGTACGATAGAACTTCGGGCCCGAAGGGGCCGATCGCGATGGGTGCCTGTTCTTGCGCCTCGCGGAGGCGTGGATAGACCTGCGCCGGATTCTCGTCGGCGCTGTAATCCAGCGTCGGCAGATCGGCATCAGAAAGTCTCACGGCGGCGGTACCGACGGTCATGACGGTCTCCTTTGACGCGTCCGACAAATCCTCGTCAGCATAAGTCCGGCTTTCCCGTCCATCCGGAAACGCCGGTAAACTACAGACATGTAATTCACGGTGACGTGGGCCGCAGGTCGCCCTCGCCGGCAAAAGGAACGGTCATGGATCAGCTCAAGATCTGCAGTGTTGAATTCGACGACCGGGATCCGTTTCTGGCGACCTTCAACGTCCACCTGTCTCGCGACATGACGGCCTTCGAGCGCCAGATGTTGCCGCCGCTGCTCACCAGCGGCTTTTCCCCCGCGGAGGCTCGGGGCTCCGCGATGGTGGCCATCAGAAACGCGACTATCACGATGATCGAAGACCATCGTGATCTGCTCAAGCAGATCGTCGCCGAGGCCGAAACATTAGCCGGCACAATGGAACACGAACAGCGCGCGGTTGCGGCCCAGATCGCCGAAAGAGTACAAGGCGTCCAAGAGCGCGCGGCGGCCATCGACTGGAGCTGAGCCGGTCGCATACTGAAGCCATGCTCCGGCGTCTGTGTCCTCTGTTTCTGCTTGTCGCATTGAGCTGTAGCGCGCCTGCGAACGCGGACGTACCTCCGCTGAGTCCTGAGGCGCGGGCCGCGGGATTCGTCGACGTTCGCTCCGTGGTTCCCAATGCGTTGATCGACCTGCGTTATGCGACACCGAACAACTTCACCCACACCCAGCTGTATCCCGCCGGCGCGCGTTGCCTGGTGCACGAATCCTTGGCCCCAGGGCTCGCGTCCGCCGCCAAAGCGCTGGCGTCGACGGGAGACCTTCTCGTCTTCTGGGACTGCTACCGCCCGCACGATGTTCAGGTCAAGATGTTCAACGTCGTGCCGAACCCGGCGTGGGTGGCCAAACCCGGTAACTACGCGAAGAGTCATGAGGCGGGACGTTCGGTGGATGTGACGCTGGGCAACATGACCGAGCAGTGTCCGCGCTGCCTCGTCGACATGGGCACTGACTTCGACGACTTCTCGCCGCGTGCAACGGCTTTCGCCACCACTGGCGTCACTGTCGGCGAGCAGGCGAACCGGCGTCGACTGCGCGATGCCATGAGTGCGGCCGGGCTGTCGGCGTACTCCGGCGAGTGGTGGCACTTCGACGGCGCGGGCGCCGGTGTGCAGCGCCCGATCCTCGACGTACCGGTCAACTAGCCGTCTCATAATGTGAGATTACTGTTTCGTATTCTGGAACAAGTGAAGGTAACCTTGGCACTGACCAAGATTCGACGTGCGAGGAGGTCGCGCCATGTCCGGTGAACATCAGGCCGTCTACACCCACGGGCACCACGAATCGGTGCTGCGTGCACACCGGCGGCGCACCGCCGAGAATTCCGCCGGCTATCTCCTGCCGCACGTGCGACCGGGGATATCACTGCTCGACGTAGGCTGTGGCCCCGGAACCATCACCGCCGACCTTGCTGCGCGCGTTGCGCCCGGACAGGTCACTGCTGTCGAAATGACCGACGATGCGTTGGAATTGGCGCGCGGTGAAGCACAGGCGCGAGGACAGTCAAACATAGTTTTCGCGGTCTCTGATGTCCACGCACTGGACTTTCCGGACGACACCTTCGATGTCGTGCACGCCCACCAGGTGCTTCAGCATGTAGGCGACCCGGTGCAGGCGCTCCGGGAGATGCGACGCGTGTGTAAGCCGGGCGGTGTGGTGGGGGTGCGCGACTCCGACTATGCGGGCTTCATTTGGTTTCCGCAGCTGCCGGCGCTGGACCGCTGGATGACGCTGTACGTCACGGCGGCACGCACCAACGGTGGCGAGCCCGACGCCGGGCGGCGACTGTTGTCCTGGGCTCAGAAAGCCGGGTTCGACGACATCGTGCCGACGGGCAGCTTGTGGGCCTTCGCGACGCCGGAGGACCGCGACTGGTGGGGTGGCATGTGGGCCGACCGCATCGTCGAGTCCGCGTTGACGCGACAGTTGATCGACTCGGGTCTCGCCACCACCGAGGAACTCGATGAAATCTCCGCGGCCTGGCGGGAGTGGGCCGCGGCGCCCGATGGCTGGTTCTCCATCCCGGCCGGCGAGCTGATCTGCCGGAAGTAACCCATCATCGCTGGTCAACGCTGCGGTATTGGCATTCTCTTTTTTGGCAAGTACGTTATCAACGATAGATAACGACACTTTGGAGGATCCGTGCGTCTCGGAGTAATGATCGGCGCCGAGCGCGGCGATTCCGCGCGCAAAGTCAGCAAGATGCTCGCCGATATCGAGTGGGCCGAGGGCGCGGGGATGGACACCGCCTGGAT
>CBAAAS010000335.1:0-4551 GCA_964658855.1 uncultured Mycobacterium sp. | reverse complement strand
GGATCCGATCATTCACGTCTCGAGCTTCTCGGCGCTGTTTCGCCCCGGTCTACCGATGCTGCACGCGGACCTGCCCGTGGTCGGCGGGTCCGACGGTTACGGCAAGTCCAAGGCCATCGTCGAAGCGTATGCGCGAGGTCTGCAGGACGGCGGCGCGCCAGTGAACATCAGTTACCCCGGCATGGTGCTGGGACCGCCCGCGGGCGATCAGTTCGGCGAGGCGGCCGAGGGCGTGGAGGCGGCGCTCAAGATGCGCGGTGTGCCCGGGCGCAGCGCGGCCTGGATCGTGGTGGACGTGCGCGACCTCGCCGCCTTGCACGTCGCACTGTTGCAGCCGGGCCAGGGACCGCGCCGATACATGGCCGGGGGCCGACGCGTTGCGGTGGATCGCCTCGCATCTCTGCTCGGTACCGCCGCTGATCGCAATCTGGTGGTTTTTCCGGTCCCCGATGTGGGACTGCGGGCCCTGGGGCGCGCGTTCGACGTCATCGGCGATTACCTGCCGTTTGAGACGCCGATCAACTCCGCGGCGATGCAGTACTACACCCAGATGCCGCCCTCGGATGACACCCCAGCCGAACGCGACCTCGGCATCACGCAACGGGACGCGGCGCAGACGCTCGCCGACACCGTCGAGGGGCTACGGCGGGTCGGCCGCGTTTAGGGCCTTTGCGACCCGGGCCCGAACAAAGCTGTGATTTGCCTTAATTCTGCAGGTCGACTGCGATAGATTGCCCGCGTGATACGCAATCGGTTCCTGCGTCCCGCCGTTGTCGGGTTGCTCTCGACCGGCTTACTGTCCATGGCGTCCGCGCTCGCCTGGGCGGATGACGGATCGATCGTGCTAGATCTCGTCCGGCACGGCGAATCCACCTCGAATCTGGCGGGCATCATCGACACGGCGCCGCCGGGGGCCGCACTTGACCCGACCGGGATCACCGAGGCGAACACCGTCGCGAACTCGATCATCGACGATTTCGGGAAGAACATCGCCGGGGTCTTCACGTCGGAGGAGCTCCGAACCGTGGAGACGGCGGCGCCGTTGGCTGACGCACTCGGCATCACCACGACCTTGCCCGACCTGTCCGGGCTCAACGAGATTCCCGCCGGAGTATTCGAGGGCCAGCCGACGCTCAGCCTGGACGGGATCCTGTATCTGTTGGGGCCGCTGTCCTGGGCACTGGGCTTTCCCCTCGTGCCGGACCTCGGCGACCCCACCATCAACGGAGTCACGTTCGATGAAAGCTTCGGCACCGCAATACAAACCATTTACGACGGCACGGCAAGCGCTACCGGGACCGCCAACGACGTCGCTTTCTCCAGCGAGGGCGCGATCGCGGTCTGGACGCTGATGAACGTCAACAATCCCGACTTCTCGATCCTGCTGAATGAAGTCATCAACAACCAGGAGTTCCTACCCAACACCGGTCAGGTCGTCATCGAAGGCAGCCCCGGCGACTGGACGCTCGTGAGCTACGACGGCGTTGCGGTGGCGCAGGATCCCAACCTGGGCACCGAGCTTTTCGTCGACCTCCGCAACCTGCTCGAAGCACCGCAATTCGCCGGTTACGACATCTACGAGGCTCTGCTGACCGGTAATTCGGCAACCATCGACGCCGCGCTTCAAACCGGACTCACCCAGGTCGACACGGCGCTGAGTCAATTCCCGGTCGAAGTGTTCGATCAGCTTGTCGCCGCATTCGGGGGAAGCATCTGATGCGCCGCTGCCTGACGGTCGGATTACTCTCGGCGGCAATGCTTTCCACTGGGCCGGCAGTCGCCTGGGCAGACGATGGTTCCATCGTGCTCGACTTCGTCAGGCACGGTGAATCCGGCGACATGACCGCCATCAACACGATGGTGCCTGGACCCGAGCTCACCGCCACCGGAGAGCAGCAGGCGTCCGATCTGGCTATTACGCTGCAGCACAGCGGTATCGACGAGATCTGGGCGTCGACCATGATCCGTTCACAGGAGACCGCGGCGCCGCTGGCCCACGAACTGGGGTTGTCCATCGAGCCGCTTCAGGCCGGGCTCAACGAGATCGACGCCGGAATCTTCGAAGGTGCGCCGGTCAACGTCGGAGACCTGCCGGTGGGCGGCGCGCTGTATCTGCTCGCCCCCGCGCTGTGGACGCTCGGTTTTACCTCTGTTCCCGAATTCGGCTCGACCGACGCCAACGGGATCGTGTTCGATCAGCGCGTCGACGAGGCCGTCCAGACGATCTATGACGGAAGCGCGGCCGGCGACACCGACGCGGTGTTCTCCCACGAAGGCACCATCGCGATCTGGACGCTGATGAACGTCAACAACCCGGACTTCGCGCTCGTACTCAAGGAGCTGTTCACGACAGGCGAATTGCTGCCCTACACAGGACAAGTCGTGGTCGACGGCTCACCCGGCGATTGGACGTTGGTCAGCTGGGACGGCACGCCGGTTGCGGCGGACCCGGGACTGCCGACCGATCTGTTCGTCGAATTCCGCAACTTCATCGAGGTGCCACAGCTCGCCGGCTACGACATCTACGAGGCGTTGCTCACCGGCAATGCGGCGACATTCGACAGCGCGGTTCAGCTGGGTCTCAGCCAGGTCGAAACGGCAGCTGCGCAATTCCCGGTCGCGGTTTTCGATGACATCGTCACCGCCCTGGGCGGTTCGATCTAGGCGCCGTACACCGGCACGGGTGTCCGTGCCTTGGCCAGCAGATCGGCAACCACCGGGCCCAGCTCCGCGGGGTCCCATCGTGCTCCCTTGTCGATCTGGGGTCCATGCGCCCAGCC
The DNA here is from genome assembly GCA_964658855.1 of uncultured Mycobacterium sp. GTDB lineage: Bacteria > Actinomycetota > Actinomycetes > Mycobacteriales > Mycobacteriaceae > Mycobacterium. Next base: position 1,771 of record CBAAAS010000335.1, on the reverse strand, counting down.
TTCGGCGACGCGGATCTTGCCACCCTCGACCTCGAACACCTGGCCGGTGATGTCGCGGGATTCGTTGCTGCCCAACCAGACCACCAACGGCGAGATGTTCTCCGGCGCCATCGCGTCGAAGTCGTCTTCCTGGGTGGACATCATGTCGGCGAACACCGTCTCGGTCATCCGGGTGCGGGCCGACGGCGCGATCGCGTTGACCGTGACGTTGTACCTGCCCATCTCCGCCGCACCGACCAGGGTCATCGCCGCGATACCCGCTTTGGCCGCGCTGTAGTTGCCCTGACCCACGCTGCCCTGCAAGCCCGCGCCCGAGCTGGTGTTAATGATCCGTGCGTCAACGGTTTTGCCCTCTTTGCTCAGCCCGCGCCAGTACGAGGCGGCGTGCCGCATTGCGCCGAAGTGACCCTTGAGATGCACCGCGATGACGGCATCGAACTCTTCTTCGCTGGTGTTCGCCATCATCCGGTCGCGCACGATGCCGGCGTTGTTCACCAGGACGTCCAAGCCACCGAAGGTGTCGACGGCGGTCTGGATCAAGGCTGCGGCTTGGCTCCAGTCGGCGATGTTTGACCCGTTGGCGACTGCTTCGCCTCCCGCAGCGGTGATCTCGTCGACCACACTCTGCGCCGCGCTGCCACCGCCGGCCGGCGATCCATCGAGGCCCACACCGATGTCGTTGACGACGACGCGGGCGCCTTCCGCGGCGAAGGCCAGCGCGTGCTCTCGACCGATGCCACCACCTGCGCCGGTCACGATGACCACACGGCCGTCAACTATGCCCATTTCCTACCCATCCTCTTCGTCCTCTTACTTGATCGCGTTCGCGTTGGTGGTGGCCAGATAGTGCGGCGGTTCGCCGCCGCCGTGCACCTCGAGCGAGGCGCCGCTGATGTAAGACGCCGCATCCGAGGCTAAAAAGGCTGCGGCCCAACCGACATCGGCGGGCGTCGCGAGCCGGCCGAGCGGCACGTTCTTCGAGATCGCTGCGATCGAGTCGGCGTCGCCGTAGAACAGTTCCGACTGCTCGGTTTCCACCATCCCGACGACGCAGGCGTTGACCCGGACCTTCGGCCCCCATTCCACCGCGAGCGTCTGGGTGAGGCTTTCCAGGCCGGCCTTGGCCGCGCCGTAGGCACCGGTCCCCGGCGACGGCCGGCGGCCGCTGAGGCTGCAGATGTTGACGATCGACCCACCGCGGGGCTGGGCTTGCATCACCTCGTTGGCGTGCTGGGAAACCGAGAGCGCACCAAGCAGGTTGAGCTCGATGATTTTTCGGTTGAACTTCGCGCTGGACTCCGCCGTCAAGACGAAGGGCGAACCTCCGGCGTTGTTCACCACCGCATCGAGGCGGCCGTGTCGCTCGACGATCGCGTCGATCATCGCCTTGACCGCGTCGTCGTCTCGGATGTCGCAGGGGTGGAAGTCGTAGGGCAGGCCGTCAACCGGACGCCTCGCACAGGTGACCACGGTGGCACCCTGCGCGGCAAAAATTGTGCTGATGCCGGCGCCAACCCCTCGAACACCGCCAGTCACCAGCACGACCCTGCCGGTGAGCCCGAAGCTGAACGCGGGGCCTCCGTCGGCATGAGTCACTGTGCTAGCGTACCAAGCAAGTGCTTGCTTAGGTAAATCGTCCCCCCATCGCCCCCCAAGGAAGTGGTCGAGGATCTCGATGACAATCACGTCGCGCACCGTCGAACCGGGGATAGTCGCGGTCACCGTCGACTACCCGCCCGTCAACGCCATCCCGTCGCGCGGATGGTTCGAG
>CBAAAS010000334.1:0-4573 GCA_964658855.1 uncultured Mycobacterium sp. | reverse complement strand
GTCAAGGCGTGGAAGGGGGATAAAGCGGGCAACCTGATCTACCGCAAGACGGCCCGCAACTTCAACCCGATGATCGCCACCTGCGGCACGGTGACCATCGCCGAGGTGGAAGAGCTCGTCGAGGTCGGCGAGCTGGACCCCGACCTGGTCCACACCCCCGGCATTTACGTCGACCGGATCATCGAAGGCCAGGGCTACGAGAAACGCATCGAATTCCGCACCACCAGCGGCGGTGCTGCGCTGAAGAACGACAGCCCGATCCGCGAGCGGATGGCCCGGCGCGCCGCCCAGGAACTGCGCGACGGCTACTACGTCAACCTGGGCATCGGCATTCCGACGTTGGTGGCCAACTACATTCCCGACGGAGTCAAGGTGACGCTGCAGTCCGAGAACGGTCTGCTCGGCATCGGTGCCTACCCGACCGAGGACGGTGTCGACCCGGACCTCGTCAACGCCGGCAAGCAGACCGTCACCAGCCTGCCCGGGTCGAGCTTCTTCAGCAGCGCCGACTCGTTCGCGATGATCCGCGGCGGCCACATCGACCTGTCGATCCTGGGCGGCCTCGAGGTTGCCGAAACCGGCGACCTGGCCAACTGGATGGTGCCGGGCAAGATGGTCAAAGGCCCCGGCGGGGCGATGGATCTGGTGTCCGGCGTCAAGCGGGTGATCGTGGTGATGGATCACACCGCCAAGGACGGTAGCCCCAAAGTCCTGAAGCAGTGCTCGCTGCCCGTGACCGGCAAGGCGGTGGTCGACGTGATCATCACCGACCTGTGCGTCTTCGAGGTCGAGCCCGATCACGGCCTCACGCTGATCGAACTGCATCCCGGCGTCACCGTCGCCGACGTCCGCGCCAAGACCGGCTGCGATTTCAAGGTCGCCGTCTAACCGCCGAGCGTCGCTATGGTGGAAAGGGTGACTACACCACACAGGGCGGTTCTGACCCGCCGGCATGTCCTGTTCGGCACCGCCGTTGCCGGTGCTTTGGCCGCCACCGGATCCGTGCTGGCCTGCACCGCATCGGGTGCGCCGAAAACGCCGGCGAAGGCGTTCGACGTCAATCACTCCGATGACGAGTGGCACCACCTGCTCAATTCACAGCAGTACGACGTGCTGCGCAATGCGGGCACCGAACGGCCGTTCAGCAGCCCGCTCAACGACGAGCATCGGACCGGGACCTTCACCTGCGCGGGCTGCGCGCAGGACCTTTTCTCGTCGACGACCAAGTTCGACAGCGGTACCGGGTGGCCGAGCTTCTACCGAGTCCTCAGCAACGCCGTGCTCGAGCAGCAGGACGGCAGCATGGGAATGGCGCGCACCGAGGTGCTGTGCAGCCGCTGTGGTGGGCACCTCGGCCACGTCTTCGACGACGGTCCGGCCCCGACCGGCCTGCGCTACTGCATGAACGGTGTGGCGATGGGCTTCCGCGCGGCCTAGTTGTACTCGTGTAGTACGGTCGGCCGGGGGTCGTGAAAGGATCCGACATGCGGACTCCCGGTTTTCTCTGCTGCGTCTTTGCCGCCGTCCTAGCCGGCGTGTCGCCTTCGACAGCAACGTCGATCCCGACCCGGGCGAATGCGGTGCAACTCGCAGACACCAGCGCGGATCTGCCGCTCGGGGACGGCACGGCGTTGTTGATGGGCGGAACCAGCATTCCGCAACCGGGTCAGCCCTACCTAGACGCCGCCGACGCGCTGTATCTGCAGCCGCGCGGCTTCACCGGCACACTGCAGTCGCTGTTCACCCCCGAAAATGCAAGTCCCACATCGGAATCGCGGGGCGAGCAGATTCTCGACTCCACGATCCTGCAGGACTACAACGCTGGCGACGTGAGTGCGCAAAACCCGGTCGTCGTTTTCGGCTACTCGCAGAGCGCCTCGATCTCGTCCGAGGTGATGCGCGAGCTAGCCGGCCAGGGTGTGCCGAGTGGCGACGTGCACCTCGTGCTGATCGGCGATCCGGACAACCCGAATGGCGGCTCCGAGATCGTGACCAGCAATCTGTCCCCGGCGTATTTGCAGGCCAACGTCGCGACCCCGAACGATCTGTACCCGACCGACGTCTACACCGCCGAGTACGACGGTGTCGCCGATTTCCCGAAGTATCCGATTAATCTGCTCTCGGATCTCAACGCGGCGCTGGGGTTCATCTACGAGCACGGCACGTATTTAAGCCTCACCGCCGACCAAATCAGCAACGCCATCCAATTGCCGACCTCAGCGGCCGACACCATGGTCGATTACTACATCATTCCCGCCGAGAGCCTGCCGTTGCTGGATCCCTTGCGATTGATCCCAATCCTCGGACAGCCCCTCTATGACCTGCTAGAGCCAGATACCCGGATTCTGGTGAACCTCGGTTACGGCAGCATCGACCAGGGCTGGGCGCCCGGCGACGCCGACGTCGTCAGTACTGCCGGGTTTCTCCCGAACATCAATCTCGGCGAGCTCTCCACCGCCCTGGGCGCCGGCCTGCACACCGGGGTCAGCAACTTCTTCGCCGATCTGGCGAACCCCGACACCTACACAATCATTCCGCTGCTGGAGAACCCGTCGTTGACCGAAGTCGCCGACGCGGGATATCTCTATGGGTTCCTGCCCACGCCCGACCCAACGCCGTCAGAGGCCTTGCAGGGCATCATCGAACTGTTCCAAGCATTCACCGCTATGACATGAGCCGGGCACGGCTAACTGCTGCGTTTCGGGATAACCGCTAGTCGGCGACCGTCAGCTTGTCTTTGTCGTCGTGGGCGGTCCGACGGCGCTTCAGGTACGCGCGGCCGGTAGCGATGAACGCGGGCAGCATTGACACGAACAAGATGCCCAGGACGATCTTTTCCAGGTTCTGATGAATGAACGGGATGTTGCCCAAGAAGTAGCCTGCGACCGTGACGCCGCCACCCCACAGCACGCCGCCGACGATGTCGAAGGCCAAGTACACCGGGTAGCGCATGTAGGACACCCCGGCGACCACCGGTGTGAACGTCCGCACGAATGGCATGAACCGGGCCAGGATGATCGCCGCGGGCCCGTATTTCTCGAAGAACGCGTGCGACTCGGTCACGTGGTGCTGCTTGAAGAAGCGGGAGTCTTCTTTCTTGAACAGCGCGGGCCCGATCCGGCGGCCGATGAAGTAGCCGGTCTGGTCGCCGAGGACCGCGGTCAGTGCCACAGCCGGCGCCAGCACCCAGATGTCGAGCGTGCCGTGCGCGGCCAGTAGACCGCCGGTGAACAGCAGCGACTCACCGGGCAACAGGGGAAACAGCAGACCCGTCTCGACGAAGACGATGGCCAGGATCGTCGGCAAGACGGCCGATGCGAACAGTCCCTGAGGGCCGATCCAATACATCGGGTCGAGGATGTTGGGCATTGCCACTAGTGCTTACTCGTGGATTTCACGTGTTTCAAGATACCGGCGCTCACGGCCGCCCTTCACCGGGCGGGCTGCGGACCCCCCGAATGTATTGCGATACTGATGCGACCCGTCAGGAAGGAAGCCGCATGCCCATCGCAACGCCGGACGTCTACGCGGAGATGCTGCAACGCGCCAAGAAGAACGAGTACGCCTTTCCGGCGATCAACTGCGTCGGCTCGGAATCCGTCAATGCCGCCATCAAGGGTTTCGCCGATGCCGGGAGTGACGGCATCATCCAATTCTCGACCGGCGGAGCCGAATTCGCTTCTGGCCTCGGCGTCAAAGACATGGTCACCGGCGCGGTCGCGCTGGCCGAGTTCGCCCATGTCATCGCGGCCAAGTACCCGATCAACGTGGCTCTGCACACCGACCACTGTCCCAAGGACAAGCTGGACACCTACGTGCGTCCGCTGCTGGCGATCTCCGCTGAGCGGGTAGCCGCCGGTCAGAACCCGCTGTTCCAGTCGCACATGTGGGACGGCTCGGCCGTGCCGATCGACGAGAACCTGGAAATCGCGCAGGAGCTGCTGAAGTTGGCCGCTGCCGCCAAGATCGTCCTGGAGGTCGAGATCGGCGTCGTGGGCGGCGAGGAGGACGGCGTCGAGGCCGAGATCAACGACAAGCTCTACACCACTCCCGAAGACTTCGAGAAGACCATCGACGCCCTCGGCCATGGCGAGCACGGCCACTACCTGCTGGCTGCGACCTTCGGCAACGTCCACGGCGTCTACAAGCCGGGCAACGTCAAGCTGCGCCCCGACATCCTCGACCAGGGGCAAAAGGTGGCGTCCGCCAAGCTGGGGCTGCCGGACGGCTCGCAGCCGTTCGACTTCGTCTTCCACGGCGGCTCGGGCTCGGCGAAGTCGGAAATCGAAGAGGCGCTGCGTTACGGCGTGGTGAAGATGAACGTCGACACCGACACCCAGTACGCATTCACCCGGCCGCTGGCCGCGCACATGTTCGCCAACTACGACGGCGTGCTGAAGGTCGACGGCGAAGTGGGCAATAAGAAGTTCTACGACCCGCGCAGCTACCTCAAGAAGGCCGAAGCTGCGATGACCGAGCGGGTCATCGAGGCCTGCAACGACCTGCACTGCAACGGTAAATCCGTCACCGGGTGACGGCGATGAACCTCATCAGCCGCACAAGCCACTAGCGC
>CBAAAS010000333.1:0-4578 GCA_964658855.1 uncultured Mycobacterium sp. | reverse complement strand
CGATCTTCTCGTGATCGGACATGACCTGCTCGGCCAGGACCAGATCGGCCTGTAGCAACGCCTGCGTTGCCCGCTCCATCGCTGCCCCGGCCAGCCCGCACATCGCGCCAAGCTGCTCAGAGAGCTCAGAGAGCTGCTCGTGGTAGGCGGTGCGCATGACTTCAGCGTACTTTCCGGATCTTCGGTACGGCGTGAACCGGCGCGAAGTGCGGCGTGAACTTGCGGTGAATGCGGGGTTGAGCTGCAGATTTGCGGCGGTAACGCTACTCGCAGTGAGTGTCGGCGGCGTTGGTGACCGTCAGATCTTCCGGCAGTTTGGTCGACGCGGTGCTCGTGCTGGTGTTGCGTTCGACCTGCAAGTTGACCGGTGAACCCACCGGCGGGGGAGCGCCGACCGTCGTGAAGTCCGAGCCGAGCACCACCTGCACCACGTGCCCTGTGCCGGTGATCCGCTCGAGTTTGGAGTTCGCGAAGGCCCCCGCGACCGTCGCGGCGGCTTCCTCGTTACCGGGCGAGAACAACACCTTCGTGGACTTCAGCGGGTTCGGGTAGTCGTCGGGCGACTTGACCCGGAATCCCTTGCGCTTGAGCTGGTTGCTTGCCGTAGTGGCCAGCCCGGACTTCGACGTCGAGTTGGATACCTGCACGGTGACGTCTTGCGGTGCGGCGGCGACGGCCTGCAGATGTTCGGGATGCGGGCCGGCCAGCTGGTTGCTCGGCGACCCCTTGGAGGACTGGGCGTTGGCCGGCGAGGTCGGCGGGCTCGATGTCGCGTTCATGTCGTTCTCGCCCGGCAGCGAATCGTCGTTGATGATGGCGTCGAACAGCGCCCTCATATCCGAGGTGCGCGGCGGCTCGTCGCCGTTTTCGTCGGTGATTCCGGTCGGCACGGTGACGAAGGAGACGTGGCCGGCATTCATGCCCTGCACCGACTGGCCGAGTTGGACGAGGTCGCGGGTCTTGATGTTGTCGACGTAGCTGTTGCTGATGAACATGTTCACGACGCTGTTCAGCTTGCTCAGCGAGAAGAACGTCTCCTTAGAGATCAGCGACCGCAGCAGCGACGACAGGAACAGCTGCTGACGTTTGATGCGGCCGTAGTCGCCGTTGTTCTCGGTCGTGACGTTGCGGGCCCGCACGTAGTTCAGCGCGGTTTTCGAGTCGATCAGTTGACGACCGGAATGCGCCAGCACGGTGCCCAGCTCGTAGTCCTTCAGCGGGGTGGTGCTGCACACCTCCACACCGCCGAGCGCGTCGACCATCTTCGCGAAACCGGCGAAGTCGACGGCAATGAAGCGGTTGATGCTCAACCCGGACAGCTTCTGGATTTCCTTCACCAGGCATTTGGGCCCGCCGAACGAGAACGTCGAGTTCAGCTTCGTCTCGGTGTAGACGTTTTTGGGGCCCCACTTCTTGGTGTCGGAGTCGTAGAGCGGGCCATACTCGCCGGTGTCGGGGTTCCACGCTTCACACTGGATCGGCGTGATGGCCAGGTCGCGCGGAAACGACACTGCGACAACACGTTTGCGGTTGGCCGGAATGTTGACCAGCATGATGGTGTCCGACCGGGCGCCGCCCGCGTCCTCGGTGGTGCCGACGTCCATGTTGCCGTTGGCCCCGGCGCGGGAGTCCATGCCGACGATCAGGAAGTCTTCGTCGCCGTACTGCGCGGTCGGGTCGACGATGTCGCGCGACCCGAGGTCCAGCGCGCTGATGGTGTTGAGCTTGTGGTTCTTCGACGTGCTCCACTGATACGCCCCGCCGGTCATGGCCAGCGCCGCCGCGGCCACGGTGGCAACCACCAGGCGGCCGAAGACCAGCATGGCCCCGTGTCGGCGTCGCTTGCGCCGTGGCGACGCGATGTCATCGATCTCGTCTTCGTCCAGCGCGGGACTGGGGGCGTCGAGCAGCAGGGCCGGCCGCGGCCGAGCCGGCGCCTTGGGCAGCACAGTGGTCTGCTCGACGTCAGCTTCCTCCCCGAGCAGCGACTTGCGGCGGATGGCATCGAGGTCGGGTAGCTCGTCGGCGTAGTCCGCCGGGCTCAGCAGCGCGTAGGCGTCGTAGTCGTCGGCGGCCGGCGAGGGCTCGCGCTCGACGGTTTCGGTGTCGGGGGCGGCGTGGTGGTGACGGGGCCGATCGGCGACCGGGACGCCGACCTTGGCGATCAGATCCGCGACGGTAAGCCCGCCGTCGGTGTGGCTGCCGGCGGCGGCGTGATTGTCCGGGTGGACGGGCTCGTCCGGGTCCGTTGTCGCCGACGGACCGACCCAGCGGTGCGCGATGGTGGCCGTTTGCGTGGTTGCACCGAAGCGCTCCCACGGCGCGGCGCCTCGCGATCCTGGCGGAGTTCCGGTAAGCCCTAGAGCATCGGCGTCGGAACCGTGAGTGGCTGAATCACCGTCACTCATGTTCTACGGGCCTCCGAATCGACGATGTTGCTCGTGTGCGCACCTCGGCGCAGCGCCGGCGATGCAGCGCAATGTATCCGCGTGACCCTTCCGGTCGCGTCGTCCCTGTACAGCCGTACCGCGAAGATGGCACTGGGCTCGGCCACCGCCGCATGATGCAACAAGTTCCACATGCTATCGAGACAGCACCGTTTGCGCGATCTCGGGAGGGTCTCGACGGTGTTACAGGGTCCGCACGCCCCCTCGCCGCTGCGCGGCTGGGAGGTACCCCCACGTCACGTCGTTCCGACCTGGATCGTCGCCGGACGCTAACCGCCGGAGTGCATGACGTCGGCTCCGGACGGGACCGTGCAGTCGTCGCGGTCCGCCAGCCAGCCCTCGGGCAGCGCCACCCGCGCCGGCGATCCTTGACGGCCACGGGGCCCGCTCGCCGCGGTCGGGAACGGCGTATCGCCGTCGAGGTTGTCCAGCAGCCGGTCCAGCTCGTCGAGGGTTTTGACCAGGGCCAGTGCGCGCCGCAGGTCCGAGCCGGCTGGGAAGCCGTGCAAGTACCACGCGATGTGTTTGCGCATGTCACGCATGCCTTTGTCTTCGCCGAAGTGCTCGCTGAGCAGCGCGCCGTGCCGCCGGATGATGTTGGCGACCTCGCCCAGATTGGGTGGCGTCGGTGTCGGGCAGCCGGTGAACGCCGCGGAGAGTTCGGCGAACAGCCACGGCCGGCCAAGGCAGCCGCGACCTATGACGACGCCGTCGCAGCCGGTGATGGCCATCATGGTCAGCGCATCGTTGGCTTCGAAGATGTCGCCGTTGCCCAGCACCGGGATTGTCTGGACGTGTTGCTTGAGAAGGGCGATCTGCTCCCAGTCGGCGGTTCCCGAGTAGCGCTGCGCCGCTGTGCGGGCATGCAGCGCGACCGCCGCCGCGCCCTCGGATTCGGCGATCTTGCCTGCCTCGAGGTGGGTGTGGTGCTCGTCGTCGATGCCGATCCGGTATTTGACGGTCACCGGGATGTCGGTGCCTTCGGTGCCGCGCACCGCGGCGTTGACGATCTGGCCGAACAGTTGTCGCTTGTAGGGCAGCGCCGCGCCGCCGCCTCGACGGGTGACCTTGGGCACCGGGCACCCGAAGTTCATGTCGACGTGATCAGCGAGCCCCTCGTCCGCGATCATTTTCACTGCCGCGTACGTGGTGGCCGGGTCGACGGTGTAGAGCTGAAGCGAGCGCGGCGACTCCTCGGCGGAGAACGTCGTCATATGCATGGTCACGGGGTGCCGCTCCACGAGGGCGCGCGCCGTTACCATCTCGCAGACGTAAAGCCCGCTGACGGTGCCGACACGTTCCTGCTCGAGTTCGCGGCACAACGTGCGGAAGGCGACGTTCGTCACGCCGGCCATGGGTGCCAGAACCACCGGGCTGGCCAGCTCGATGGGACCGATACGCAAGGCCGGTTACCGCCGGCTCAGGGAGAGCGTGCCTTCGGTGCGATGCAGCTCGGACGCGGTGACCCTCTTGCCGGTGCGCGCTTCCCGCTCGAGTTGGCGCCGCTTGGACACCTCGAACTTGTCGCAAGACATCTCGAGCTCTTTGATCAGCAACGCCAGGTCTTCTTGCATGTTGGCAGCCTCGCCGGTGAAGTCGTCACGCTCGAAGATGCGCCACTTCTTCAGCACCGGCATCACGACCTCGTCCAGGTGGATACGCGGGTCGTACACACCGCCGACGGCGATCATCACGGCCTTGCGCCGGAACTCGGGCACTTGGTAGCCGGGCATCAGGAAGTTGCGCAGCACCTTGTGCAGCGACCTCATCGCCTGATTGGGCGCGATCTCGAACCCGGCCTCTGTGACGTCGCGGTAGAAGATCATGTGCAAGTTCTCGTCGGCGGAGATCTTGGCCAGCAGCTTGTCGGCGATCACCTCGTTGCAGGCTTTACCGGTATTGCGATGCGAGATCCGAGTGGCCAGTTCTTGGAACGTCACATAGATGACCGAGTCGAAAAGGCTCTCGGCGAATAGATCTTCCCGCACCTGCTGGTTCTGCCCCGGGCTGAAGCCCCGGTTCACCACCTCCATGCGCAGGTTCTCCAGCTCGATCGGGTCGACGGCGCGGGTGACGACCAGGTAGTCGCGCAGCGCGATGCCGTGCCGGTTCTCCTCGGCGGTCCAGCGGT
>CBAAAS010000332.1:0-4580 GCA_964658855.1 uncultured Mycobacterium sp. | reverse complement strand
GGGTCAAGCAGATCCACCTCGACGATTGGCCGCGCCGGCAGTCCAGCGGCGAGTAGCGCCGTCGGGAACTTTCCGCTCCCACAGGCCACGTCGAGAAGCCGCAATCGAGCGTCGACCGCATGCCCGCTCAGGTCGGCACCCCAGTCGCGGACAGCGGCGAGCTGACGGTAATCCTCTGTCGCAAGCGCGTAGAAGGACTCCATCTCGGCCCGTCCCGCCTCGCTCCAGTGGTCCAGGCTGCGGCGAGCGGTGTCAGATGGGGTCATTCCTCACCATAACCGCGGATCGCAGGCGGCCCGTTGTCCCAGAGCTGGGGGTTTGCCCTGTCGCTATGCAGGGAATACGCGGGCGTGAATGTGCAGAGCCGACCCATCCCATTGGACCGGCTGCGGAAGCTAGTGCGCGACCAGCCGGCGTTGCCGGCTCTGTCGGACGAGCGGTACGCACAAACGCACGTACAGTACGAAACGGCCAGCAATCAGCGCCCCCTGCTGCAGGAATGGCTGGTCAGGGAACTCCCGCCGCTACTGGTCGACCGCGACCCGGTGCGGATCGTCGGTGTCGGCGTCGGGGACGGCAGCATCGACGCTCCGCTGGCCGCCGCGCTCGCCGCGGATGGGCGCCGGGTGCACTACACGGGGGTCGAGCCGCACATTCCATCGGCGGTGACGTTTGCCTGGCGGCTGAATGCGCTCAATGCGCCGGCACTTACCCCCACCGTCGTGATCGGGAACTTCGCCGACCACGACGTCGGCCATCTGGCCGATCTCGTGCACTTCGTGCACTCGCTGTATTACGTCGCTGACCTGTCGGCCGCGCTCGACCAAGGCCTGAGCATGGTCCGGCCCGGCGGGCTGATGCTGGCCGCCACCGCACCGCTACGTCCGCTGTGCGTACTTACCGAGCTGCTCTCCCCCTGGGGCGGGCGGCAGCCGTGGTTCGCCGACGACGTCCGTGCCGAGCTCAACATGCGCGGCCTCTCGGTTCGCGCAGAAACCCTCGTCGGATGCCTCGACCTTCGCGATGCTCTTACGGATCCACTCGGGCGCGGGGAAGCGGTGCTCGACTTCCTGGTCGGGGCACGCACTGCGGCTTTGAAGCCCGCAGCCCGCAAGCAGCTGATTGACTACCTGCGCGACATCTCCCTGCCCGGCCAGCCCGGTTTGGTGCCACACCCGTTGGACATCACCATCGCCCAGGTTCCATAACGGGGTCTCAGTGAAGGTGAGCGCCGAGTTCCTGACCGGCATACCCAAAGCGGAGCTACACGTCCACCTCGAAGGAACACTCGAGCCCGAGATGATGTTGCGGACGGCTCGGGCCAATCGGGTCGACCTGCCGTGGAGATCGGCCGAGCAAGTTCGCGACGCCTATCGATTCAGCAGCCTGGAGGACTTCCTCGCGGTGTTGTTCCATGTTGGCCAGGTATTGCGTCGCCGGCAGGATTTTTACGATCTCACGTTGGCCTATCTGCAGCGGGCTGCCCAAGAGAACGTGCTGCGTAGCGAAATGTTCTTCGGTGCACAGACTTTTCTCGATCTTGGCGTCCCAATCGCCGATCAGCTCGAGGGTGTATTCCAGGCAGTCGACGACGCCCGCACCCGGTGGGGCATCGACGGTCAGGTGATCTGTACAGCTCAGCGTCAGCGTTCGGAGGCAGAGGGACTGGAGCTACTCGAGCTGCTGGATCCCTGGGCCGAGCGCATCCTCGGGGTGGGCCTCGGGTCGGCCGAACTCGGCCATCCGCCAAGCAAGTTCGCTCGCTACTTCGACCGGGCCCGCGCCCGCGGGTATAGGACCACCGTGCACGCAGGCGAGGGCACACCGGCGTCCTACGTCACCGAAGCGCTGGACACCTGCCAACCCGACCGTATCGACCACGGCGTCTCGGCCGCCGACGATCCCGCGCTGGTGCGGCGGCTCGCCGACACGGGTATCGCGCTGACTATGTGCCCGTTGTCGAATCTGGCGCTGAGGGTGGTGCACGACCTGAGTTCGCATCCGTTGCGGCGACTACTGCATGCGGGTGTGCGGGTGACGATCAACTCCGACGATCCACCCTTCTTCGGCGGCTATGTCAATGCCAACTATCTCGCCGCAGCCGAGGCGTTAGCACTTACCGTCGATGAGGTGATCGCGTTGGCCCACAACAGCTTCACCGCAAGCTTCGCCGATCCCAATGATGTGCGCTTGTGGACTGACCGCCTCGAGACGTATCGAGTCGAGCACTTCTCGCGCGACGATCAACGACCGGCCGGCGACGACGCATTCTGAAGCGGTTTTTATTCGCGCCAAGACCGACGGCTTCAGCCGTGGGACAAGTCACCGCCGCGGCTACGAGCAGATGTCTGGCGGGCCGTCTACCATTTTGGCGAAACCGAGTAAATCGCCGCCGGCAGGAGTCCGTGAGTTCGGTCCGCCCCTACTCGGCCTAGAGGAAAGCGACGAGCAGTGAGTTACACCGCCGCCGACATCACCGAACTCGATGATGTCCAGCACACCCGCCTGCGGCCTGCGGTGAACCTCGGTCTGGACGTGCTCAACACCGCGCTGCGCGAGCTGATGGACAACGCGATCGAAGAGGTCGCCGATCCCAGCCATGGTGGATCCACCGTGACCATCACCTTGCACGCCGACGGCTCGGTCAGCGTCGCCGACGACGGCCGTGGCCTGCCCATCGACTCCGACCCGGTGAACGGGAAGAACGGCATCGTCAAGACGCTGGGCACCGCGCGGGCGGGCGGCAAATTCTCCGCGCACGTCGACGCGACCAGCACGGGTGCCGGGCTGAACGGAATCGGCGCCGCCGCAGCGGTTTTCATCTCCGCCAGAACGGACGTGACGGTGCAGCGGGGCGGAAAGACCTATCTGCAAAGTTTCGGCGGCGGCTACCCCGGAGAATTCGAGGGCAAGGATTTCGACCCGGACGCCCCCTTCACCCGCGCCGACACGCAGAAGCTGCGCGGCTCCGGCAATCGCAAACCGAATGCCCACGGCACCACGGTGCGCATCCTGTTCGACGCCGCCGTCGTGCCGGATTCGACCGTGGACATCAACGAGGTGCTGCTGCGGGCGCACGCCGCGGCACGGATGTCTCCGGGCGTGCACCTGACCGTCATCGACGACAGCTGGCCCGGTGACGTTGTCAGGCCCGAGCTGCTCGAACCGTTCAGCGGACCATGGGGCAGCGAGACCCTGCTGGACCTCATGTGCGTTGCCGCCGGTACACCCGTGCCCGGCGTGCGCGCAGTGGTGGAGGGCCGCGGCGAGTACACCACCGGCCGCGGCCCAACTCCGTTTCGCTGGTCCCTGACCGCCGGCCCCGCCGAACCAGCCACCGTCGCCGCGTTCTGCAACACCGTGCGCACCCCCGGCGGCGGATCGCATCTGACCGCTGCAGTAAAAGGATTGTCCGAAGCACTGGCCGATCGCGCTTCCCGCATCCGCGACCTGGGCCTGGCCAAAGGCGAAGACGGCCCGGAGGCGCAGGATTTCGCCGCGGTGACCGCACTCGCCGTGGATACCAGGGCACCCGACGTGTCCTGGGACTCCCAGGCCAAGACCGCGGTGTCGTCGCGCTCGCTGAACGTGGCGATGGCCCCGGACGTGGCGCGCAGCGTGACCATCTGGGCGGCCAACCCCGGCAACGCCGACGCGGTGTCGCTGTGGACGAAGTTGGCCCTGGAATCGGCCCGCGCGCGGCGCAGCGCCGAGGGCGCCAAGGCACGGTCCCGGGCCGCGTCGAAGGCCAAGGGTCTCGGGACGAACCTGTCGCTGCCCCCGAAGCTGCTGCCCAGCCGGGAGACCGGACGCGGCTCGGGTGCCGAGCTGTTCCTGTGCGAGGGCGACTCGGCGCTGGGCACCATCAAAGCCGCACGCGACGCGACGTTCCAGGCGGCCTTCCCGCTGAAGGGCAAGCCGCCCAACGTCTTCGGGTTCACCGTGAGCAAGGCACGGGTCAAGGACGAGTTCGACTCGATCGAACGCATTCTGGGCTGCGGGGTCCGCGACAACTGCGACCCGGAATCGTGCCGGTACGACCGAATCCTGTTCGCCTCCGACGCCGACCCCGACGGCGGCAACATCAACTCGAGCCTCATCTCGATGTTCCTGGACTTCTACCGGCCGCTCGTCAAAGCCGGGATGGTGTACGTGACCTTGCCGCCGCTGTTCGTCGTCAAGGACGGCCAGCAGCGGATCTACTGCCAGGACGAATCCGAACGCGATGCCGCCGTGGCCCAGATGAAGGCCACCTCCAAACGCAAGGTCGAGGTGCAGCGGAACAAGGGTCTCGGCGAGATGGACGCCGACGACTTCTGGAACACCGTGCTGGATCCCCAGCGCCGCACCGTCATTCGGGTACACCTCGACGACGGTGATCCGAAACTGCACCACACCCTGTTCGGTGGGCCGCCCGAGGGCCGGCGCACGTGGATGGCCGACGTCGCCTCCCGCGTCGACACCGCTGCCCTCGACCTCGACTAGGAGTACGGCGTGACCGCCATCATCGAACAGAACCCCGACTTGGTGCTCGACCAGAGTGCCGACGACTACTGGAACCACTACCAGCTGACCTTCGC
>CBAAAS010000331.1:0-4585 GCA_964658855.1 uncultured Mycobacterium sp. | reverse complement strand
CCTGCGGCGAGCGGGGAAACGGCAGGACCCCTTCGACGTCGTAGTACTGACCGTGGAAGCGCGGAGCGTGCAGCTTGGTGCGATCGGCCCAGACGCCGTTCGCGCGATCGCCGATCACCGCGTCGTCGGCCCAGCTATCCCAGGAGCGTGTGACGGCGTCGACGAATTCGTGAGCGTGCGCATACCGATCGTCGCGTTCGGGGTGGAACCGCTCACCGAAATTCGCCGCAGCCAACGGCGTGACCGTGGTGACGATGTTCCAGCCGGCCCGGCCACCGCTCAGGTGATCCAGCGTCGCAAACCGGCGAGCGAGCTCCCAGGGCTTGCTGTAGGTCGTCGAGCCAGTTCCGATCAGACCGATCCGGCTGGTGACTGCGGCGAGCGCCGACAGCACCGAGATCGGATCGAATTGTGTCTGAGGGAGATAGGTGGCCCGGTATTCCGCGATCGCGATGTTGTCGGCCAGGAACACCGAGTCCATCAGCCCGCGTTCAGCGGTCCGGGCGATGTCGGTGTAGTACGACAGCCCGAGAACGTTGCGGACATCGTCATCGACCACGCGCCAGGCCGACTCGTGATAGCCGTTGGGCCAGATGAATGCGTTGAAGTGCAGATGCTGCGTGCTCATTCTGAGCAGCAACACGGCACGGGAGCGGATTAGTCCGGCGGGCGCGGGGCGCTGTATCCGGCTGCCGCGGCCGCTACCTCCGGTTTCTGTAGCCTTGGCCGTGGGGATCGGGGACAACGGGAGGCAATGTCATGAGGATGCGCATTTCACGCTGGGCGACAAGTCTGGCGGTGGCACTGGCGACCGCCGCGATGGTCTTCGGGCTGAGCGACACACCAAGGGCCATGGCCGCCGACGAACGTCTGCAATTCACCGGTACGACGTTGGCCGGCGCACCCTTCAACGGCGCAAGTCTGCAAGGCAAGCCCGTGGTGCTGTGGTTCTGGCGGCCGCAGTGCCCGTTCTGCAACCAGGAGGCTCCGTCGCTGAGCCAGGTCGCGGCGGCCAACCCCAAGGTGACCTTCGTTGGTGTGGCGGCCCGCTCAGATGAAGGGTCCATGCGCGACTTCGTGTCGAAGTACAACCTGAACTTCACCAACCTCAACGATGCCGACGGGTCGATTTGGCAACGGTTCAACGTGCCGTGGCAACCGGCTTATGTGTTCGAGAAGCCGGACGGCTCCTCGACGTTCGTGAACAACCCCACCTCGGCGATGTCGCAGCAGGAGTTGTCCGACCGGGTCGCCGCGCTCACCAACTAGACCGGACGGCGTCATGAACCAAGGCCTGCTGGGTTTGGCCTTCGGCGCCGGATTGGTTGCCGCGCTCAATCCGTGTGGGTTTGCGCTGCTGCCCGCCTACCTGGCACTGGTGGTGCGGACGGAGCGGACCGGCAGTCTCACCGCCGTGGGACGCGCACTGGCAGCGACCTTGGCGATGACCCTCGGGTTCCTCGCGGCTTTCGGCGCGTTCGGGCTGCTCACCGTGACGATCGCGGCGACAGTCGAGCGGTTTCTGCCCTACGTGACGATTGTGATCGGCATTTCTCTTGTCGCACTGGGTATTTGGCTGCTGAGCGGCCGCGATCTGACGGCGCTGACTCCGGGCTCACTGCTCGCCGGACACGGTCGCGCGCCGACCGCCAGAATCGGATCGATGTTCGGCTACGGGGTGGGCTATGCCGTCGCGTCGCTGTCCTGCACGATCGGCCCGTTCCTGGCGGTCACCGGAGCTGTCTTTCGCGGTGGCCCAGTCCTCGACGGCCTCATGGTGTACCTCGCCTATGCCGCCGGCTTCGGGTTGCTGGTCGGTGTCTTGGCGGTCGCCGTCGCGTTAGCCCGGTCGGCGATGATCGATCGGATGCGCCGAATCCTGCCATACATCAACCGGATCAGCGGTGTGCTGCTGATCGCTGTAGGGCTCTATGTGGGTTACTACGGTTTTTACGAGGTCCGCCTGTTCGTCCTCCACGGCAGCCCGACGGATCCGGTGGTCGCGACCGCCGGGCACCTCCAGGGCATGCTTGCCGGCTGGGTGCATCAGCACGGAGCCTGGCCATGGGTTTTGGGATTGGCCGTAGTCGCGGTCGGTGTGCTGGCCATCGCGGTGAAACACCGCGGTAGCTCGACACTAGGCGGGGTCGACGAAAACCGGCGGCTCCCCTGACATTCCAGCCATCACGGCCGCGAGCTGATTGGGCTTGCCGAGCAGCCCGGTCTGCAAATCGGATTCAAGTTTCAGGGCAGCGGCGGCGTCGTTACTGACCCACATCTCGTCGTAGAGGCGCTTGGCGGCACGCACGCCATCAGGAGATTTCTGGGCAATCTCCTCGGCAAGTGCCAGCGCGGACGCCAGCGGATCGTCACTGTTCCGGGTGACCAAACCGAGCGCCAAAGCGTCACTGCCAGAGACGATTCGGCCGCTGAAAGTCAACTCCTTCGCGACGTCGATGGGGACCAGTCGCGGCAGCGTCTGTGTGATCCCCATGTCGGGAACGAGGCCCCACTTGATCTCCATGATCGACAGTTTCGCGTCTGGTGCGGCGATCCTGATGTCGGCGCCCAACGCGATCTGCAGACCGCCGCCGAAGCAATTCCCGTGCATAGCAGCGATCACCGGTGCCGGCACCAGGGACCAGTCGTAGGTCACGCGCTGGGCGAAGTTGGCCAGCCGGTCGCCGTCGCGCTCCATCAGGACGCCGGTGCCGCCCTGACCGGACATGAAGCTGGCGATGTCCAGGCCCGAGCAGAAGCTCTTCCCTTCGCCGTGCAGCACGACCGCGCGCACCGACGCGTCGTTGGCCAATTGCCCCGCGGCATTCATCAACCCCTCGAACATGGCCTGGTCGAGCGCGTTGTGCTTGTCGGCGCGCACCATCGTCACCATTGCGACGCCGCTGGCGCCGATCTTTATCTGGACTCTGTCTTCACCCACGCTCGGAACTTACCGCGACGCCGATGTTTGCGGATAAAGTGCTCCCGCAAAGGCGCGCACAGGCCGCCTCACCCCTGTGGAGATCGAGTGCCGATGGCTGAGTCCGCCGACAAGCCGTACAAGTGGTTCGTCGACAAGCCCGACGGAACCCGGATCATCATGCGCCGCGCATACGCCCCTCGTTTCTTCACGTTCCCCGCTCGCGAGTTGGAACACTTCGCCCACATTCGCGACAACGCCAGTACCTACGGCGGTTCCGAAGACGTGCTCGATGAATACGACGGGGTGCTGAGCTACTACCACCAGATCCGCCGCTTCGAGCGCGATGACAAGCGCTGGATCCTGCTGCAGCACCCCAATGAGTACGCCGTGGAGGTGGAACTCACCCGCCGTCAACTGGGCGAGATCCGACCGCTCGCGCCAGAAGAAGCCTGGCGGCTTACCCGCGAACTGGATCAGCGCGAGACCCGCTACCCGATCGAAGTCGAACCGGGTTCGGCCCTGCCGTGACCGTGCTCCGGCATTAAAACGACCAGGTCCGCGGTTCTTAAATCGGCGCTCGATATGCCGACGGAACGCAACGAATAACGACGTATAGGTAGTCGCGGGAAACGCGGGCCACCGAATTAGGAAATTCGTTACGGGTTTTGGGCCGGCGATTAAAGTGCAAAATTTATGGACACATCCGACAGACTTCCGGAGGAGCGTTGATGGCGACCGAGGCGAACCCGCACCACGCCGGTGTAAACAGGCGGCGATTTCTGCTCACATCCGGCGCGGTGGGTGCCGCCACTATGGCTGCGGGAATTTCGTCGTGGCCCGCAGTCGGCGACCCTGCGGGACCGCCATCCGGTTGTGGTGACCCCAACGACCACGACAAGGACAAGGACAGCTTGTGGCTCGATGTAAAGGGCACGACGCCAATGCACCCGGGCATCGGTAATGGCAATATCGCAGTCGTCCAGCCTGATCCGAAGAAGAACGCGTACGCGGTCCATCACGGCGGGAGCGGAAAATACGACCTGCTGATCATTCCGGTGACGCGCGTGACTGGTGTCGAATGTCCGGCACTCACGGGGGACACTTTCCTCAACCTGTGGCCTGAGGCAATCAAAGAGGCCCAAAAACGCTTTCCCGGCGCGGACGTGATCGCGGGGATCAATTCGTTTGACGGCCGCACCAAGAACCAGCTGCACATCCACCTGACCGCATTCTTCAACCCCGCCCGGACGAAGCTAGACGAGTTGAACATCACGACCAAACCGGTCGACTGGAATAAAAAAGAAGCCATGCACATCCTGCCGGGAAGCCCGAACCCGCCGAACCCCAAGGCCCCGACGGTCCCGTTTGCCTACCGCATCTGTCACGTGGACAACCTCGACGCCAACCTCTTCGATTTGATGAAAAAGAACATCGCGTCGTCAGGGAAGAACAACGACATGTTTGCGCAGTCATTGGCGGTCGTGAAGGCGAAGGGCGGCGGGTACTACCTGATCAACACGCAGGGCAGCACGACGCCACAGCATGACCCGGACTTGAAAGTCGAGAAGGTCTTCGGGACCAAGACCGTGGAGGCTCTGTTCTACCGGGGCTGACCCACGCGGCGAAACCCGCCGTCGGGTAGCGATGTTGCCGTCCCCGGCA
>CBAAAS010000330.1:0-4594 GCA_964658855.1 uncultured Mycobacterium sp. | reverse complement strand
CCCGATCCGGCAGGTCAGCGCCCGCGCGTCCGACGGTGACCGCCGCAACGGCACTTCCGGCCTCGAGTGCTGCCGTCAGCGCCTCCAGATCGAGCGCGGCAAGTTCGGCCCGCCGGTCGGCGCCCAGCAGCCCTTGCGACCACAGCGAGTCGAGCACGCCGACCATGAAGGAATCGCCGGCACCAACGGTGTCCACCACATGTGTCGATCGCGCCGGCACCCGCACCGCCCCGGCCGCGCAGATCGCCTCGGCGCCCTGGTCGGCCATCGTCACCGCAACGATCGCGGGACCCAGCGACTGCCAGGCCCGGGCGATGTCTTCCGGCTTGCGGTCCGGGTCGAGCCAGCGCAGGTCCTCCTCGCTGACTTTCACGATGTCGCTGCGCTCCACGAGGTGCTCGATGCGAGTGCGGGCCAGTTGCCGATCGGCGATCAGCGACGGCCGCACGTTGGGATCGAAACTGACAGTGGCCGATACCCGGTAGGCGTCGACGAGCGCGGCGACGGCCAGACACCCCGGGTCGTGCACCGCGGCAATGGATCCGGTGTGCACGAAGAGCGGCGGCGCAACCGGCGGCGTTCCAGATAGCTGCCAGTCCAAGTCGAATTCGTAGTTCGCCGAGCCACTTTCGTCCACTGTGAGGCGTGCCGTCGTCGTCCGGTCAGCGCTCTGGCTTCCCGCAACAAGCTTTGCCCCGGACGCATCGACGTACTCGGCGATGCGTCGGCCATAAGGATCGTCACCGATGTGCGTGAGGAAGTCGATGTCGCGGCCCAGCCGGGCCAGCCCGACTGCGACGTTCAGCGGGCTGCCCCCGACGTGCTCGCCGACGACTCGGTGCCCGTCCTGGACGATGTCGATGAGTGCTTCGCCGATTACCAGTCCGCGGCTCATTGCACCAATGCCTCCAGAGTCGCCCGAGCACCCTTGTTGTGCAACGAATCCAGCGCCCAGCGGTAGGCCTCGACGAATCTGTGCTGATGGGCCAGGTCGCCGAATACCGCCGTGATCTCGATGAACGCATTGGGATTGTCGTGCTGCGACCGGGCGATCGGGATGAGCGAATCTGCCAGTTGGTCGAGCACCTCGTACGGCTCGCCCCATTCGTCGACGCCCTCGGCGTAGCGGGCCCAGCTGGCCACCGCCGCCGACGCCATCTCGACGGGCCCGTCGTTGGCGAGGTTGTCGCAGATAACGGGGAACAGCCACTTCGGGATGCGGTCCGACGAGTAGGCGCAAATCCGCGCCACGGTGTCGCGCACCGCCGGGTTGGCGAATCGCTCGATCAGCGTGCGGGCGAACTGATGCAGGTCGATCCCCGGCACCGGCGGCAGAGTTGGGATGGCTTCGTTCTCCAGGTAGGACAGTAGGTACTTGGCGAACAGCGGGTCTTGCGCCGCGTCGTGCACGAACTCGAAGCCGCACAGGTGGGCGAAATAGCACAGGCACTGGTGTCCCGCGTTGAGCATGCGCAGCTTCATCAACTCATACGGGCGGACGTCGTCGACCACAAGCACGCCCGCCTTCTCCAGCGGCGGCCGGCCGTCGGCGAAGTCGTCCTCGATCACCCAGGAGCTGAACGGTTCGGCCACGACCGGCCACCGGTCGTCGACGCCGAAGTCGCGGCGCACCTCGGCCGCCATCTCCAAAGTCGTTGCGGGAGTGATCCGGTCGACCATCGAGTTCGGGAAACTGGCGTGCTCGCCTATCCACTCGGCCAACTCGGGATCGGTTCGCTCCGCACTGGCCAGCACCGTGCGTTTCGCGACCTCGCCGTTGTTCTCGATGTTGTCGCAGGAGACGATGGTCGGCGCGGGGATTCCCTGCTTGCGCCGCCGGGCGAGCGCCTCGGTGATCAACGTGAACGCGGGACCGTCGGGATCACGGTAGCCGCCTTCGGTGATGGTCAGCGAAATGATGCGGGTGGATTCCGCGGCCAGCACCTCGAGCGCCGACTCCGGATCGTCGGGGGCATACCGGTAGTCGATGATCGACCCGATCACCTGAGCGTCGCGGGTTCCGTCCGGGTTCTCCAGGATCAGCGTGTACAGCCCGTCCTGACCGTCGAGGACGTCGCGCATGGTCCAGTCAGCGGGCATCACACCTATCCCACAGATGCCCCACTCGTGCGCCAGGCCCTGCTGTAGCAACAGGTTGATGTAGGCAGCCTGGTGAGCGCGGTGGAAGTGACCGGCGCCGATATGCGCGATACCGACACTGACCTTGCTGCGGTCATATGTCGGTGCGTCGATCGGTAGGTGTGTCAGTGCTGAATTGTTCAGAGCTATTGCGTCAGGCACGATCTCACAACTCCTTCCGGGGTGGCGATGCCTAGCCGAGCGCGGAACCTCCACTTGTCACAGCGGCCAGAATGAGAGAATCGGCGAGGGCGCGCCATGAGTCGGTCACGGCGATAGCACCCGCATCGAGCAATTCCTTTGCGCGGCTTTGCCGTTCATCGGCAGGAACAAACATCACATTACCGACAGCGTAGTACCCGGCGGCGACGGCGGAGGTAACACCGGGCACCGAGTCTTCGACGGCCAGCCCGTGCGAACCTTCGACCCCCAACACCCGGCCGGCGTGTAGGTACACCGCGGGGTCCGGCTTGCTGGTCGGCACCGGCAGCGAATCTTCCGCGCTGAAACGCACCGCCTCGGGCACGAGAGGATCGAGACCGGCGGCGGTGAACGATGCTTTCAGGCGGGCGAGGGCGCTGGAGCTGACCGCAGCCATCGCGAACCGAGGTGCCAGATCCTGCAGCGGTCCCAGCACCTCCGGGTCCGGCTTCAGTGTCACGGCCAAGTGCGCGGTGACCTGCTCGCGCTCCCGGCGTACCCATGCTTCGAGCTCGTCGGCGGTCAGCGCACGGCCATCAGCGATGTCACTGTCCGACGCGACCTGCGCGTCGGGGCGACCGTCAGCCAGCGCCTTCTCGAACGGAATTCCGCTCAGCACAGCTAGATCGGTTGCGGTGCTGCGAAAGTTCTTGCCCACAGCCTTCTTCCGCAGCTCGTCGCCGCTCAGCGGCGAGTCGACGCCGAACCTGGCCAGGAATTGCGTGGTCACCTCGGCCGAGGCGTCGAATGCCGGTGCCTCAGAACCGAAAAGGTTGTCATCAGCGTCCAACAGCAACGTGGTGATCGAGACTGGGTCGAACGGACGCACGAATTCCAGCGGCTGGCTCATCACGACACCAGTTCCTCTGCGTCGTCCTGCAGCGAGCGTCGCAGGGTGCTTTCTACTCCGTTTTCGTCGATGGCAGTGATCATCGCGCGCAGGCGGTCCACAAATCCAGGAATCACCCGAAGTTCGGCGAAGATCTCGTGGCGCAGGATCGCGTCCGGGTTGTTGCCATCCATCGTCGCCAACTTGGTCAGCAGCTCTTTTTCCGGGTCGTCGACGTCGATTTTGCAACCCTTGAGATCAGTGCCCCGCAGGTAACGGATCCATCCGGCCAGGGCAAGCATCAGCAGGGTGTGCGGACGGTCCTGCTCGATCGCCTCAGTCAGCGACGGCAACAGGAACGAGGCGATCTTTTCCGATCCGCGGCGTGCCAGTCGCGACAACTGGTCGCTCATCTGGGGATTGCTCAGCCGCTTGAGCAGCGACGCGCGGTAGTCGGGGGTGTTCATCCCCGGCACCGGCGGCAGCAGTGGCTGGACCTCGTCGCGCATCAACTGCTCGACGAAGTCGTAGATGACCTCGTTGCCCATCGCTTCGTCGGTACGGCGGTAGCCGGCCAGCGTGGCCAGGCACGACATCGCGATGTGAGTTCCATTGAGCAGGCGGGTTTTCACCAGCTTGTGGTCGTCGACGTTGGCGACGAACTGGGCGCCGACCTCGTCCAGCGGTGGGCGACCATCGCAGAAGTTGTCCTCGATGACCCACTGGCTGTACGGCTCGGTGAGCACCGGCCACTTGTCGGCGATCCCGAAGGTCTCTCGGACGAACTCGACCTCGGATTCCGATGTCTGCGGAGTGATCCGGTCGACCATGGTCGACGGGAACGCGACATAGGTGTCGATCCAGCGGGCGAGCCCCGGATCCCTCAACGCGGCAAAGGACACCAAGGCTGTCCGCGCCGCCGCGGTGTTGTCGGGAATGTTGTCGCAGCAGAGCACCGTGAACGGCGGGGTCCCTGCCCGGCGACGCAACTCCAGCGCGTCGGTCAGGTACCCCCACGCGGTGACGTAGCTGCCGGATGTCTGGGTGAGATCGGCCCGCACATCAGGATGGCTGGCGTCGAACTCCCGGGTGACCGGGTCGAGAAAGTAGCCGTTGCCGGTGATGGTCAGGCTGACCACCCGGGTGTGGGGGTCCGCCAGCGCGGCACGAACCGCTGCGCCGTCGTTGGGTGCGTAGTGGACCGAGCCGATCGAGCCGACCACCCGGGCCGTCTCGCCCTCGGCTCCGCGCTCGACGACGGTGTACAGCCCGTCCTGCGCCGACAGGACCTCCTTGACGTCGGAGGAGCGCAGGCTGATGCCGGTAACTCCCCACTGGTTGGAAACGCCCGAGTTGGCCAGGTCGTCGAAGTACACGGCTTGGTGGGCGCGGTGGAAGTTACCGGCACCGATGTGTACGACCCCG
>CBAAAS010000329.1:0-4612 GCA_964658855.1 uncultured Mycobacterium sp. | reverse complement strand
CGGCACGCCTGGACGCCGACGACATCTGGTCGCTGATCGACGTCACCGACGTTCACCTGGACGAGTCGCTGACCGATGCCCCACTGGCAGAACGGTTCCGCACCGACCTCGCCGTCACAACCCGAGACGGCGCCGTCCACCAAGTTCGCGTCGTCGCGCCGCACGGCGCACCGTGGGATCCCGTGACCACCGCCGAGATCGTTGCCAAATTCCACGCCCTGACCGACCGCGTCACCGACCGTGAACGCGCAACCGCCATCGAACAGGCGGTGGTCGGTCTGGAAACCCTCGACGATGTCGGCAGCCTGATCGATCTACTGGCCCCGCCGGTCGCCGGCGCACTCGACTGAAAGGACACCCATGCCCACCACGAAGGCCCGAGAGAACCTGAGGGCGTTGCTCGACCGCGGCGAACTCGTCGTTGCACCAGGCGTTTTCGACGGCATCACCGCCCACCTGGTGAAGCGCACCGGTCAACCGGCGGCGTACATGACCGGCGCAGGCGTGGCTGCGTCCGGCTTCGGCCTGCCGGACATCGGACTGGTCACCGCAACCGAGATGGCCGAACGTGCCCGGATGCTGGTCGGTGTACTCGGCGACATCCCGCTGATCGCCGACGCGGACACCGGCTACGGCATGGCCATGAACGTCGTGCGCACGGTCCAGCTTTACGAGCAGGCCGGTGTCGCGGCAATTCAATTGGAAGATCAGGTCTTCCCGAAACGCTGCGGCCATCTGACGGATAAACGCGTCGTCGACGCCGCAGAATTCGAACAGACGCTGGCCGCCGCGCTCGACGCGCGCACCGACAGCAACCTGCTCGTCGTCGCGCGGACAGACGCGCGGGCGCCATTGGGCTTGGATGCCGCGATCGAGCGGGCGAACCTGTACGGCCGAGCCGGTGCGGACGTGATTTTCGTCGAGGCTCCGCAGAGCGTCGAGGAGATCGAGCGCATTGCCCGTGAGGTCGAGACACCCCTGCTGATCAACCTGGTGTTGGGCGGCATGACGCCGCTGGAGTCGGCAACGCGACTGCAGGAGCTCGGCTTTGCTATCGCGATTCATCCGAGCAACCCGCTTGCCCGCGCGGTGCTCGGAATGCTCGAAGGACTCTGCGAACTCAACGGCGGCAACGTCGCAGACCACTTGCCCAGTCGGCCCGCCGAATTCTTCAACCTGGTCGGCATGGCGGAGTGGCTGGACCTGGACACCAAATACGCACGCCTGGAGGAAGTCCGATGAGCATGACCATCATCGAGAAGATCTTCGCCCGCAAAGCCGGCCTTGATCAGGTGGCGGCGGGCGACACCGTCGTCGTCGACGTCGACATGACCGTGTTGATCGACCTACAGTTCGCGACCATGTGGATGGAGCCGCTCCGTATTCACGACCCCGACAAGCTGGCGATCGTGATGGACCACGCGGTCCCCGCACCGACCATCAAAGACGCCGCCGGCGGACCGCTCGCCCGAAAGTTCGCTGCCACCTTCGGTATCGACCGCTTCTACGACGTGGGCCGACACGGCATCTGCCATCAGGTGATCGCGGAGAACGGACTGGCCCGCCCCGGAGAGGTCCTGGCCTGCACCGACTCGCACACCTGCGCGGCCGGCGCGTACAACACCGCGGCCCGCGGACTCGGTCCGGCGGAGGTGTTTTCGATCATGTGTACCGGCAGCACCTGGTTCCAGGTGGCGCCGACGATCCGCTATCAATTCGACGGCGTCAAACCCGGCACCGTCAGCGGCAAGGACATCTTTCTGCACATCGCCAACGAACACGGCGACGCGCCCAACCTCAATCTCGAATTCGGCGGACCGGGCCTGGCCAGCATTCCCATGCACGACCGGCGCACCATCGCCACGCAGGGCGCCGAGGTGTCGGCCGACTTCAGTACGTTCGAGCCCGACGACGTCCTGACGTCGTACCTGGAGGACCGCGGTGTCACCGGATATCAGGCTGCGGCAGCCGATTCCGATGCGGTCTATCACGACGTGCGGCGGGTAGACCTGGCAACGCTGGAACCCTACGTCGCCCGACCGGGCACGGTGAGCCGCAACGGCCTACCGGTGTCGCAGATTGAACGGCAGAAAATCGATCAGGCCTTCATCGGGTCGTGCGCCAACGGTCAACTCGAGGACCTCGAAATAGCGGCGAAGATATTGCGCGGCAACACCGTTGCCCCAGGTGTCCGGCTGCTCGTCACGCCGGCATCGCAAGCGGTGTATCGCGACGCGATGCGATTGGGTTATCTGCAGGACATCGCCGACGCGGGTGCGGTGATCACCAACTCCACCTGCGGCGCATGCTTCGGCTATCACATGGGCGTCGTCGGGCCCGGTGAAGTGTGTCTGACGTCGAGCACCCGCAACTTCACCGGACGGATGGGCAGCACCGAGGCCAAGATCTTCATGGCGTCACCGGCGACCGTCGCCGCCTCGGCGCTCACCGGCTACATCACCGACGCGAGGAGCGTGACCGCATGACGATGTCCATCACCGGCAAGGTGTGGGTGTTCGGCGACGACCTCAACACCGATGCCATGTACCCGGCATTCGCGATGAAGATGGACCCGCCGGAGGCGGCCAAACACGTCTTCTACGAAGTGCGCCCCGGCTGGACCGACGAGGTATCACCCGGCGACATCGTGTTGGCGGGCAGGAACTTCGGAGTGGGATCGTCGCGTCCGGTCGCCGCCTTGTTCTCCGAACTGGGCGTCGCCGGACTGGTCGCCGAGGAGTTCAACTCGTTGTTCTTCCGCAACGCCGTGAACGCGGGCCTTCCCGCGATGACCCTGCCGGAAGCAA
Source organism: uncultured Mycobacterium sp. (assembly GCA_964658855.1). GTDB lineage: Bacteria > Actinomycetota > Actinomycetes > Mycobacteriales > Mycobacteriaceae > Mycobacterium. Next base: position 1,805 of record CBAAAS010000329.1, on the reverse strand, counting down.
CCACCATCTTCAGCGAGGGCGACACCGGGACGTTCGAATTGGCTTCAGGCGAGTGGCGCAACGACACCACCGGCGCGTCGGGTTCGGTGCCCAAGCTGCCCGATCTGATCCTCGACATCATCTCCAGTGGCGGCGTGCTGCCGAGGCTGGCGGCGCAGGGTTATCTGCCCGCCGAACTGGGCGAGGTGTTGCGATCCAGCACGGTGGCCATTCGTGCCGCGGGTAGCGGCGCATGATCGGCAAGCTGCTGCGCAATGTTCGCGCCGGTGAGCACCGAAGTCCCTTCGCCGGTTCGGATTTCACTGCACCCCACGACATCACCGTCACCAGTGCGGAATTCGAGGACGGCGCCCCGGTGCCGACCACGAGCGCCGGCAAGGGCGTCGGTGAGGACAGGTCACCGCAGCTGAGCTGGAGTGGCGTACCGCTACAGACTCGGCAGCTCGTGCTGATCATCGACGACATCGACGTTCCGCTGCCGCGGCCCCTGCTGCACACCGTCGCGGTCATCGCGCCCGGCGTGCGCAACGTCGACGCCGGGGAACTCAAGCCAGGTACCGACGGATTGCGTTTCATCCCGGGCAGTTTGGGCCACCACGGCTACGCCGGCCCGCGCCCGATTCCCGGCCACGGTCCGCACCGCTATCGGTTTCTGGTATTCGCGCTTGATAGGCCGATCGCGGGTGATGTGGAGAAATCCAAGGCACTGTTGAAACATATGGCCGGACACGTGCTCGCGCGCGGTCAACTGACTGGGACGTACGAACGCCCATGACATGCGATCATAGTCCGGCAGCCTGAGTGACCCGAGCGAAACGACTGCCCGGATCGCAGGCATTACGCACCCCGACGACATCGTCGACCACGTCGACATCAGCCAGGACATCCACCAGAGTCACATCGATACCGTTGTCGCGCAATGCCGTCAGCGTAAGCTCTCCGGTGTCGGGCTGAGACATCGGGACGCTCCGCAGGCATTCGGCCACCAACGGCACCCGCAGTCCGAGCACCCACCAACCGCCGTCGCAGGCCATTCCGAGTACGGCCTGCGCCTGCAGCAGCCGGCGCGCGCAGCTTGCCAGGAGCTCAGCTGTCACCTGGGGGGTATCCATCCCGATCTGCAACACGGGATTTCCCCCGGACACTGAGCTCGCGTCCGCGTGCGCGTTTGCAAGTCGGTCAGGGAAGTCGTTGCCGCGCTGCGGAATTACGGTGAAAAACTCGAGTCGACGACGGATCTCGGCGGCGCCGGCAGCGGCATCCAGGTTTCCAGTGAGGGCCACCACCCGCGCCGTCGCCGGCAAGGCAGCCACCGCGTCCAGCGTGTCCAGTAGCGCCGCGGCGGCGATCTCGGCAGCAACTCGGTCGCCGACGGTCGCCGCAAGCCGTGTCTTGGCGCGGCCGGGTTCCGGGGCCTTGGCGACCACCAGCAGGGTCACTGAGAGGGCAGTCATGAAATCACTTTCCAGAAATCCAGGATCGCGGTGATGCTGCCGCGCAGGGAACCGCTGACCTTGGATTTACCGCCCGTGCGGGGGCCGTAGCTGACGTCGAGCTCGACCACCCGCCAGCCGGCGGCGGCGGCGCGGACCAGCAGTTCCAGCGGATAGCCCGACCGCCGATCGACGACACCTAGATTCAGCAGTGCCTCGCGCCGGGTCACCCGCATCGGCGCGATGTCGTGCACCGGTAAGCCATGGCGAGTGCGCAGCCGCCAGCTCATGATCACGGTGCCCACTCTGGCAACCCACGGCCAGTGCAACCCGGGCACCGGCCGTCGCCGGCCGATCACCAGATCCGCACCC
>CBAAAS010000328.1:0-4615 GCA_964658855.1 uncultured Mycobacterium sp. | reverse complement strand
CGGTTCGTTCCCGCACCGCGACACCAATGTCTCGTGAAACCGGCGCGCGTTCGGTACATATTGCGAGAGGTCGTCGAATTGCGCTGTTTGAATGTCGATTTCGTCCTGCAGGTAGGGCACAACTTCGCTCATCCGATCTTCGCGCGCAGCACACATGCCGGCACAGACCGGCTCGAGATGCATCAACGCCTCGCTGACATCGACCGGGGTTGCGGACCTGGTCTGCAACACCATGCTGATCATGTGCGCCGTCCGCTCGGCCGTCGGATGGTGTACCAGCGCCCCTCCGACATTCCCACGGCGGACCGAGATGAGACCGTCGGTCTCCAACAGATGGATTGCTTCCCGCAGCGCCGGTGGACTGACCCCGAACTCAGCGAAGAGGACCTCCTGCGAAGGCAATACGTCTCCTTCTTTCAACCGGCCGGACAGAATGTCATCCCTCAATTTCGAGGCGACGAGTTCGGCCACGCGCGGTTGGCGGATGCGTTGCACAGCCACCTCAGACCTGCGCGACTCGTCGCTTGCCGAGTCGGTGACCGGTGAGCTTGTCGGGAGGCAGTGCCAGCGTGATGACTTCGCCGAAGCACAGCACTTCCTCGTCGAGCAGAAGGCGGGCTGTCGAACTGATACCCCGCTCTACCCGCGAGCGGGAGATGTCGAAGCGCAATTCGGACAACACCGGCGTCGGTCGACGGAACGTGACCTGTAGTGATCGAGTCTTGCCCGAGAGCCCGACAACACAGTTCTGATGCTGGATGACGCTGTCGAAGAACACAGCGAGAAATCCACCGTGAACCAGCCCGGGCGGGCCTTCGTAGACCAGCGGGAAAGTCACTCGCCCCGTGGCGATTTCGCCGTCAAGACGATCGAAGCGGTATTCGGGAAAGCACGGATTGAACGCGCCGACGTCCGTCGCGTGATCCAGGTACACCCGCGAATCGCCGGCCTCGTCGAGCCCGATCCGCGGCGTGCTGTCCGGCGGAACAGCCGCGCTCAACTCGCTTTCCCACGCACCGATCTGCGCAATGATCGCGTCCACCGTGGGGTGCGCATGTTCCAACGACAACAACAGGGCACCGAGTCGGCGGATTGCGCCCGCGGCAGCGACGGTCTGGGGCAGCGGCAGCTCGCCGAACCGGACGGCCGGCCCGGGAGCGGAGCCTGCCGCTGCCTGGTGTTCGCCCATCAGACCTCTTCCCGAAGCTTGTGTTCCGCAGCGAGGCTTTCCTTGCTAAGTTATACAGCGAAGCAATTGTATTGCCTACTGTAGAGGTATCCATATCGACAGGGAAGGGCAGACTCGTCGGTGAGCCAGGATGGGGATCCCACAGCCGTCGACGGCTCGCTCACCGCGAGTCGCGACGGTGCCATCCTGCGGATCACGTTTGATCGGCCTGCGCGTCGTAATTCCCTGACTCCGAGCATGATCGGGGCGTTCATCGAGGCGCTGACCGCCGCCGGCACCGATGACTCGCTGCGCGTCATCCACATCCAGGGCGCGGGTGAGGACTTCTGCTCGGGTGCGGACTGGGTCGCCACAAATACCGGCGACCACAAGCCACGCACCGGCGACATCCTCCGGCGCATCCCCCACACCGCGAATCGGATGATCGAACTGGTGCACAGCGTGCAACTGCCAGTTGTCTGCAGCGTGCGGGGATTCGCCGCCGGCCTGGGCTGCAATCTCGCGCTGGCCGCGGACTTCACCGTGGCCGCCCACGACGGGGTGTTCTGGGAGCCCTTCGCGGCACGGGGATTCAGCCCGGATTCGGGCGCGACCTGGCTGCTGCCCCGGTTGATCGGTCTCACGCGGGCAAAGCAGATGTTGTTACTCGGCGACAAAGTCAGCGCGACTGATGCCGCCGACTGGGGATTGATTTATCGCGCCGTTGCGCCGGCCGACCTGGACCGGGTAACCGGCGAGCTGCTGGCGCGGCTGGCCGACGGGCCCACGGTGGCGCTGGGGCTGGCGAAACAGGCGATCCACTACGGCCAGCACGCATCGCTGAGCGAGTCGATGACGCAGGAATTGTTTGGTGTCGAACTGTCCTGCAGAACAGCCGATTTCAAAGAGGGACTGGTGGCTTTCCGCGAACAGCGCCCGCCGCGGTTCCAGGGGCGGTGACAGCGTGCCCGAACGAAGGAGTGGTGAGATGTCTTCCCGGTCGTACGACACCATCACCTACGAGGTGGACGGGCACAAGGCCACCATCACCCTTAACCGGCCGGACGCCCTGAATGCGCTCAGCCCGCATATGGTCACCGAACTGCGGCGCGCTTACGACGAAGTCGAGAACGACGACAGCATCTGGATTCTCATCGTCACCGGTGCCGGCCGGGCATTCTGCACCGGCGCCGATGTCAAAACGATCCCCGGCGACGGCAAGGTCATCAACGAACGGCCCTACCTCTCGACCTATGAGCAGTGGGAGGCCCCGCAGGAAGGTACCCCGCCGTTTCGCACTATGGCCAAGCCGGTGCTCGCCGCGATCAACGGATTGTGTTGCGGGGCGGGACTCGACTGGGTGACCACCGGCGACATTGTGATCGCCTCGGACAAAGCGACGTTCTTCGACCCGCATGTCAGCATCGGGCTGGTTGCCTCGCGTGAACTGGTTCGGGTTGCCCGGGTGCTCCCCCGCTCGATCGCACTTCGAATGGCTCTAATGGGTAAACACGAACGGTTGGGCGCGCAACGCGCCTACGAGCTGGGCATGATCAGCGAGATCGTCGAGCACGATCGGTTGCTCGAGCGCGCACACGAGATTGCCGATATCGTGAATCTGAATGCGCCGCTTGCTGTTCGGGGAACCCGGCTGGCCATTCTGAAGGGCCTGGATCTGCCGCTGCATGAGGCCGAGATGCTGGCCGAGTCATTCCGGGAACGCAATCTGCATACCGAGGACTCGCTCGAAGGCCCCAGAGCGTTCGTCGAAAAGCGACCGCCGGAATGGCAGTGCCGATGAGCTTCCAGACAGTTGACCTCGATGTAAGCGGCGACGACCGGGTCGCCACCATCACGCTGAACCGGCCCGAACATCTCAACGCGTTCAACCGAACGATGTGCGACGAGATGGCCGCGGCGTGGCGCATCGTCAAGGCGGACGATTCGGTGAACGCCGTCGTCCTGCGGGCCGCCGGAGATCGGGCGTTCAGCGCCGGGCTCGACATCAAGACCCCCTACGGCCAGCCCGAAAACATCTGGAACCACGAGGATCCCGGGGAGGCGCTCAGCCCTAAGTGGCAGAAGATGTGGAAGCCGGTGGTGTGCGCCGTCCAGGGCATGTGCACGGCGGGCGCGTTCTACTTCATCAACGAATCCGATGTCGTGATCTGCTCCCGCGACGCGACGTTCTTCGACTCCCATGTGTCAGCCGGCCTGGTATGCGCGCTGGAGCCGATCGGGCTGATGCGGCGTGTCGGATTGGGTGAGACCTTGCGAATAGCGTTGATGGGCAATGACGAACGTGTCTGCGCCGACACCGCTCTTCGCATCGGCCTGGTGTCTGAGGTGGTCTCTGCGGACGAACTGTGGACACGCGCGCACGAGATCGCCGCGAGCATCGCCGCCAAGCCGCCGTCAGCAACCCAGGGCACCGTCAAAGCAATCTGGGAGTCACTGGACAAGCCCTACCGGGCAGCGCTGGACCAAGGACTGATCTACACCCGGCTCGGGAATCCGATCGGCACGGCCGAATTGGCGAAGCGAAGCGACCAGCGGGTGTCGGATCCGAAAATTCGATGACTCCGATGTCAAAGTACCGGCTCAGTCGGCGCATCGACGATACGTTGCGTCTCGAGCCCGAGACGCCGGCACTGGAACATGAGCGCCAATGGTTTTCGTGGAAACAGCTCGGTGGACTAGCCGAGACGGTGGCTGAGCTCACTGGTGACGAACGACCTCAGGTCGGCATCATGCTTCGCAACCGCCCAGCCCACGTGGCGGCGCTCCTCGGTGTATTGCGGTGCGGAGCCACCGTCGTGGTGGTCAACCCGGCCCGCGGCGGTCAGCGCATCTGCGCCGACGTCGATCAGCTTGCGCTGCCGCTAATCATCGGCGAGCCCGACGACCTGGCGATGCTGGGCGGCCAGCCGGGCGCCACGACAGTCTCGATCCCGAATCTGGGAATCGAACCGAATGTGACTGCGGCCGAGCAGGATCACACGGTTCATAGCCGGCCCGGGGTTGCGGTGCGCATGCTGACCAGCGGAACAACTGGGCCGCCCAAACGGGTGGATCTCACCTACGACATGCTGGCGCACAGCGTGCTGGGCCCAGACGCTGGTCAGCTCCCGGCACCCGCAGAGGTGCGGCGCGGTGTGGCGATCGTGAACTCACCGCTGGTGCACATCGGCGGCGTCTTCCGGATCCTGCAATGCGTGGCCGAGGCACGCCCCTTCGTGTTGCTCGAGCGGTTCGAACTCGACCGGTGGGCTGAGGCGGTGCGCACGCACCGCCCTCGCGCGGTGTCGTTGGTGCCGACCGCCTTACGGATGGTGTTGCACTCGAACCTGCCTGTCGAGGATTTGGCGAGTATCCGGGCGGTGACGTCGGGTCCTGCCCCGTTATCGCCGGACGATTCCGACGCATTTACCCAGAAGTATGGAATTC
>CBAAAS010000327.1:0-4618 GCA_964658855.1 uncultured Mycobacterium sp. | reverse complement strand
CGCGGGCGTCGGTCCTTTCTAGACTTGACGTGTGACCACGAGCCCAGAACGCGCCGCTGACACGCGGGCTGAAGACCTGCCCAAGGCGTGGGACCCGGGCGCGGTCGAAAGCGAGATCTATCAGCGCTGGGTGGACGCCGGCTATTTCACCGCGGATCCGACGAGCGGCAAGCCGCCGTACTCCACCGTGCTGCCACCGCCCAACGTCAACGGCAGCCTGCACATGGGCCATGCGCTCGAGCACACCATGATGGACGCCCTGACGCGCCGCAAGCGCATGCAGGGCTTCGAGGTGCTGTGGCAGCCGGGCATGGACCACGCGGGGATCGCGGTACAGCTCGCCGTCGAGAAGCAGCTTGCCGCCGACGGCACGAGCAAGGACGAGCTCGGCCGTGAAGCGTTCATCGAGAGGGTCTGGGACTGGAAGCACGAGACCGGCAGCAACATCGGCTGGCAGATGCGTGCGCTCGGCGACGGCGTGGACTGGAGCCGGGACCGCTTCACCATGGACGACGGGCTGTCGCGCGCGGTCCGCACCATTTTCAAACGGCTGTATGACGCCGGCCTGATCTATCAGGCCGAACGACTGGTCAACTGGTCGCCGGTGCTCGAGACCGCGATCTCCGACCTCGAGGTCAAATACGAGGACGTCGAGGGCGAGCTGGTCTCGTTCCGCTACGGCTCGATGAACGAGGACGAGCCGCACATCGTGGTCGCCACCACCCGGCTGGAGACGATGCTGGGTGACACCGCGATCGCCGTGCACCCCGACGACGACCGGTACCGGCATCTGGTCGGCCAGACGCTGCCGCATCCGTTCGTCGAGCGCGACATCGTGATCGTCGCCGACGAACACGTGGATCCTGAATTCGGCACGGGCGCAGTCAAGGTGACGCCGGCTCACGATCCCAACGACTTCGAGATCGGGCTGCGGCACAACCTGCCGATGCCCACGATGCTCGACACCAAGGCTCGGATTGCCGGCACCGGAACGCAGTTCGACGGCCAGGACCGTTTCGAGGCGCGGGTGAAGATCCGCGAGGCATTGGCGGCCCAAGGGCGCATCGTCGCCGAGAAGCGACCGTACCTGCACAGCGTCGGGCACTCCGAGCGCGGCGGTGAGCCGATCGAGCCGCGGCTGTCGCTGCAGTGGTGGGTCAACGTCGAGTCGCTGGCCAAGGCGGCGGGTGACGCGGTTCGCAACGGCGACACCGTGATTCATCCGAAGAGCCTGGAGCCGCGCTGGTTCGGCTGGGTCGATGACATGCACGACTGGTGCATCTCGCGCCAGCTGTGGTGGGGCCACCGCATTCCGATCTGGCACGGACCCGACGGGCAGAAGGTCTGCGTGGGCCCGGACGAGACCCCGCCCGAGGGCTGGGAACAGGACCCCGATGTGCTCGACACCTGGTTCTCGTCGGCACTGTGGCCGTTTTCCACCCTCGGTTGGCCTGCACGGACCGCTGAGATCGAGACGTTCTATCCGACAACGGTTCTGGTGACCGGCTACGACATCCTGTTTTTCTGGGTGGCGCGGATGATGATGTTCGGCACCTTCGTCGGCGGTGATGAGGTCATCACGCTCGACGGTGCCCGGGGGCCGCAGGTTCCGTTTCAGAATGTCTTCCTGCACGGCCTGATCCGCGACGAGTTCGGCCGCAAGATGAGCAAGTCCAAAGGCAACGGCATCGACCCGCTGGACTGGGTCGAGTCGTTCGGGGCGGACGCCTTGCGGTTCACGCTCGCCCGCGGCGCCAGTCCCGGCGGTGACCTGTCCATCGGTGAGGACGCCGCCCGCGCGTCGCGCAACTTCGCGAACAAACTGTTCAACGCCACCCGTTTCGCGCTGATGAACGGCGCCGCGCCGGCGCCGCTGCCGGGGCTCGACGAGCTCACCGACGCCGACCGCTGGATTCTCGGCCGGTTGGAAGAGGTTCGCGTGGAGGTGGATTCGGCGTTCGACAATTATGAGTTCAGCCGCGCCTGCGCAGCCCTCTACCACTTCGCGTGGGACGAGTTCTGCGACTGGTACCTGGAGTTGGCCAAGGTGCAGCTGTCGAATCCAGACGACGCGCACACCACCGCCGTGTTGGCCTTCGTGCTCGACACGCTGCTCAAGTTGCTGCACCCGGTGATTCCGTTCGTCACCGAAACGCTGTGGAAGAACCTGACCGGCGGGGAGTCCGTGGTCATCGCCGACTGGCCGCGGTCCTCGGGTTTGACGCTGGACACCATTGCGGCGCAACGGATCACCGACATGCAGAAACTGGTCACCGAGATTCGCCGGTTCCGCAGCGATCAGGGGCTGGCGGACCGGCAGAAAGTGCCGGCGCGCTTGTCCGGCATCGACACCGCCGACCTGAGCGCCCAGCTGGGGGCCGTGTCTTCGCTGGCGTGGGTGACCGAGCCCGCCGCGGACTTCACTCCGTCGGCGTCGCTGGAGGTCGGGCTCAAGGGTGGCATCGTCGTCGTTGAACTGGACACGTCGGGAACCATCGACGTCGCCGCCGAGCGGCGCCGCCTGGAAAAGGACTTGGCTGCCGCGCAGAAGGAATTGGCCTCGACCACAGCGAAATTGGGTAACGCGGACTTCATGGCGAAGGCGCCCGAAGCGGTCGTCGCCAAGCAACGGGAGCGGCAACGGTTGGCGCATGAGGAGGCGGACCGGATCACCGCCAGGTTGGCCGGGCTGAAGTGACGCTGGAGCCCGAACCCGACGACGACGCTGTCCTTGCCGAGGTTCCACCCACCCCGGACGAGATTGCGGCACTGCTTCAGGTCGAGCACCTGCTCGACCAACGCTGGCCGGAAACGAAGATCGAGCCCAGCCTGGACCGAATCTCGGCGCTGCTCGATCTACTCGGCTCGCCGCAACGCAGTTACCCGTCTATCCACATCGCCGGCACTAACGGCAAAACCTCGGTGGCGCGGATGGTGGACGCACTGCTGACCGCCCTGCAGAGGCGCACCGGGCGTACCACCAGTCCGCACCTCCAGTCGGCGGTCGAGCGCATCGCGATCGACGGAAAGCCGATCAGCCCAGCGACATACGTCGCGACCTACATCGAGCTCGAGCCGTTCATCCAGATGATCGACGAGCAGTCGCAGGCGGCCGGCGGCCCGGCGATGAGCAAGTTCGAGGTGCTCACCGCGATGGCGTTCGCCGCATTCGCCGATGCCCCGATCGACGTGGGGGTGATCGAGGTCGGTCTCGGCGGACGCTGGGACGCCACCAACGTGATCGATGCGCCGGTCGCGGTGATCACCCCGATCAGCGTCGACCATGTCGAATACCTCGGCGAGGACATCGCCGGCATCGCCGGTGAAAAAGCCGGCATCATCCACCGGGCCCCTGGGGCTGAGGAGGGCGCTCCCGACAACGTGGCGGTCATCGGCCGTCAGGTGCCGGAGGCCATGGAGGTGGTGCTGGCGCAGACCGTGCGCGCCGATGCCGCTGTCGCGCGGGAGGATTCGGAGTTTGCGGTGCTCAGCCGCCAGGTCGCGATCGGCGGCCAGCTGTTGGAGCTGCAGGGCCTCGGCGGCGTGTATGACGAGGTGTTCCTCCCACTGCACGGCGAACACCAGGCCCACAACGCGGTGACCGCACTGGCCGCGGTGGAGGCGTTCTTCGGGGCCGGCCCAGAGCGTCAACTCGACATCGACGCTGTGCGAGCCGGATTCGCCGCCGTCACCAGTCCCGGCCGGATGGAGCGGATGCGCAGCGCGCCGACGGTGTTCGTCGACGCCGCGCACAATCCCGCGGGTGCGGCGGCGCTGGCCCAGACTCTGGCCGAGGAGTTCGACTTCCGGTTCCTGGTCGGCGTGGTCAGCGTGATGGGGGATAAGGATGTCGGTGGCATTTTGAGTGCGCTCGAGCCGGCGTTTGACCAGATCGTGGTCACCCACAACGGATCACGGCGAGCGTTGGACGTCGAATCGCTGGCGCTGATCGCACAGCAGTATTTCGGGCCCGACCGGGTGGCCACCGCCGAGAACCTGCGTGACGCCATCGACACCGCCACCGCGCTGGTCGATGACGCCGACGCCGAGGGCGAGTCGTTCTCCGGAACAGGCATCGTCGTCACCGGCTCCGTCGTCACCGCCGGCGCTGCTCGTTCGCTATTCGGTCGTGATCCGGCGTGACCAGCGACGACGACGATGAAGCCGGCGAAGCCGGGTTTGAGGAGCGTCGCCAGCAGGCCGACGCCGAGAGTCCAAAACCCGACCCGTGGAAGAGCTTTCGCGGCGTCACAGCCGGCACCCTGATCCTGGAGGCGATCGTGGTGCTGCTGGCGCTGCCGGTCGTCGCGGCAATCGGCGGTGGGCTGAACGCGGTCGCTCTGACGTATCTGCTCGGCCTGACGGCGGTCCTGATCATTCTCTCCGGGCTGCAAGGCCGGTCGTGGGCCATTTGGGCGGACCTCGGCGTGCAGCTGATCCCGATTGCCGGATTCGCCATCTACCCGGGTGTCGGCGTCATCGGCCTGATCTTCACCGCGGTGTGGGCACTGATCGTCTACGTGCGTTCGGAAGTCCTGCGGCGCGAGCGGCTCGGGTTGCTCCCTGGTCAACAGGGCCCGCCCGACTGATCCAGGTACGCTGTGCGCCGTGACGAGCG
>CBAAAS010000326.1:0-4619 GCA_964658855.1 uncultured Mycobacterium sp. | reverse complement strand
GCCCTGTTCGCCGTGCTCAGAGGCCCGTCGCCCAATTCGCCGATCGAGGTGATCGCCGATTACTCGGTGAAGGTCTGGCGGATCATCGGCAGCCCGCGCTACCCGGCTCCCGAGCAGCGGTTGCGCGACGAAGCCATTCAGGGCTACGAGCGCTGCTATTACCCCTGGGGGACGGCCCGGCACTTCAGCGCGATCATCGCCAGCGGCAGCCTGGCCCACTACGACCGCCAGATCACCGCGCCGACCGTTGTGCTGCACGGCAAGGCCGACAAGCTGCAGCGGCCATTCGGCGGCCGGGTGGTGGCCGACACGATCCCGGGCGCCCGCCTACGGATGTTCGACGGCATGGGCCACGACTTGCCCGAAGAACTGTGGGATGACGTCATCGGCGAGCTGACCACTACGTTTACCGAGGCGTGACCCACAGTTCCGCGGATTCGGTCTGACCATGCGGATCGACTAGCATGGCTCGAGGATCGCCGGGGGGCGGGCAGCTCCACCCAGGCTGGGTGTACACCACGAAATATCCAGAAAGGCGCGTTGCGCGATGGCCGAAAAGCTCAGGCCCCATTTCGAAGACGTACAGGCACACTACGACCTGTCCGACGAGTTCTTTCGACTGTTCCTCGACCCAAGCCAGACTTACAGCTGCGCGTACTTCGAGAAGGACGACTACACGCTGGAGCAGGCGCAGCAGGCCAAGGTCGACCTGGCTCTGGGCAAGCTCGGCCTGAAACCCGGCATGACGCTGCTCGACGTCGGTTGCGGCTGGGGTAGCACGATGCGCCGCGCCGTCGAGAAGTACGACGTGAACGTCATCGGCCTGACGCTGTCCAAGAACCAGGCTGGATACGTCCAGAAGACGCTGGACGCGATGGACAGCCCCCGGACCAAGGAAGTTCGCTTGGCCGGCTGGGAGGAATTCAACGAGCCGGTGGACCGGATCGTGTCAATCGGCGCGTTCGAGCACTTCGGCCACGACCGTTACGACGACTTCTTCAAAATGGCCAACAATTCCCTGCCCGACGACGGCGTGATGCTGCTGCACACGATCACCGGCCTGACGCCGGCGCAGATGACCGAACGCGGCATGCCCCTGACGTTCGAGCTGGCCCGGTTCATGAAGTTCATCGTCGACGAGATCTTCCCCGGCGGCCGGTTGCCGTCGATCGAGATGGTCGGGGACCGCTCTGCCAAGGGCGGCTTCAAGCTCACTCGCCGGCAATCACTGCAGCCGCATTACGCGAGGACGCTGGACTGCTGGTCGGCTGCGCTCGAGGCTCACAAGGATGAAGCCATCGAGATCCAGTCGCAAGAGATGTACGACCGCTACATGCACTATTTGACGGGCAGCGCGAAGGGATTCCGGGTGGGTTATATCGACGTCAACCAATTCACCTTGGAGAAGTAGTCGCTACGCGCACAATGAACAGCGATGTTCTTGCGAAGCCGGGGTACTGTGCTCTCGCGACCTGGGTGCGGTTATTCCCGGGCAGTAGGAAAGGGTTAACGAACTTATGGCTGAGAAGCAAGATGGTTCGATACAGACACGAACGCGCCCGGAAGACATCCAGGCGCACTACGACCTGTCCGACGACTTCTTCGGGCTGTTCCAAGACCCGACGCGGACCTACAGCAGCGCCTACTTCACCAGTGACGACCAGTCGCTGGAGGAAGCCCAGATCGCCAAGATCGACCTGAACCTCGACAAGCTCGACCTGAAGCCCGGCATGACGCTGCTGGACATCGGTTGCGGCTGGGGCACCACGATGCGCCGCGCGGTGGAGAAGTACGACGTCAACGTGATCGGCCTGACGCTGTCCAACAATCAGCACGCCCGCGCCCAACAGGTGCTGGACGGCCTCGACACCAGTCGGACGCGGCAGGTGCTGCTGCGCGGCTGGGAAGATTTCAGCGATCCCGTCGACCGGATCGTCTCGATCGAGGCGTTCGAGCACTTCGGCTTCGCGAACTACGACCGCTTCTTCAAGAACGCGTTCAGCATCATGCCCGAGGACGGGCGGATGACGGTGCAGAGCAGCGTGGCCTATCACCCGTACGACCTGAACGCGCGCGGCAAGAAGATCACCTTCGAGATGGCGCGGTTCATCAAGTTCATCCTCACCGACATCTTCCCCGGCGGGCGCTTGCCGTCCACAGGCATGATGGTCGAGCACGGCGAGAAGGCGGGTTTCGTTGTACCCGAACCGCTTTCGTTGCGGGAGAGCTACATCAAGACACTGACAATCTGGGGCGACGCGCTAGAGGCCAATAAGGACAAGGCCATCGAGATCCAGTCCGAAGAGGTCTACGACCGGTACATGAGGTACCTGCGCGGCTGCCAGAAATACTTCACCGACGAGGTCATCGACGTCAGCCTGGTCACCTACCTGAAGCCGGGCGCTGCCGCCTAACTTTTCTTCAGGCGGGCTGTCGGATTGCGGCTGCGCCGTTCGTCGTACAGGTAGAGAGTGGAACGCAGGGTTCCGCTCACTATCGAAGGTGACGACATGCAATACCTCGCGTTGTTGATGCGCCAAGACCGCGACCTCACGCCCGACCAGCAAGCCGCCGAGATGGCGGCCTACCAGAGCTTCCACGCCAAGGCCGGCCCGGCGATCCGCTCCGGTGACGCGTTGTTGCCCGCGGCGGCCGCTGTTCGTGTCAGCGGCGGTCCTGATGCGCCGACGATCACCGACGGCCCGTTTGCCGAGGGCGCGGAAGTCGCCGGCGGTTATTACGTGTTCGAGGCCGAAAACCTCGACGATGCACTGGAACTGGCTCGCGGGATTCCGGCCGCCCGCTATGGCGCGATCGAGGTCCGGCCGATCTATCACACTGTCGACACCGAATGGTCGCACCCGGACGCCGGGTGGCTGGCGCTGCTGCTGGAGCCACCCGCGAACGTCAATACCCCGGGCACACCGGAGTGGCAGGCCGAATCGGGGCGGCACGGTGAATTCGCTGCTGCGGCAGGCGATCACGTGGTCGCAGGTGCGGCTCTGCATGAGCCGGCGACGGCGACCACGGTACGCGTCCGGGACGGCCAGGTGTTGCTCACCGACGGTCCGTTCGCGGAAAGCGCCGAGATCGCGACGGGGTTCTATCTGCTGAGGGCCGCCGACCGCGACGAGGCGGTGAAGCTGGCGTCGATGATTCCCGCTTCCGCCGTGGAGGTGCGGCAGCTGGCCAAGGTGTCGGCCGCCTAGCCTACGAATGGCCAACCTGGACGGGGTCTTTCGGCGGGAGTGGGGCCCGGCCGTGGCCGCACTGGCCCGGTGGTCGGGTGATCTGACCGTCGCCGAGGACGCCGTCCAGGAAGCCTTCGCCGAGGCATTGCGGGCGTGGCCGCGCGACGGCCTGCCGGACAACCCCGGGGCATGGGTGCTCTCTGTGGCGCGTAACCGCGCCCGCGACCGGTTGCGTCGCGAGTCGGTGCGTCCAACAAAGGAATTAGCTGCTGTGGTGGAAGAGATTCGGGTGCGCACCGAGGTGGACGTTCACCCGGTCCGCGATGACGAGCTGCGGATGATGTTCACCTGTGCACACCCCGCACTCGACCGGTTGTCGCAGTTGGCACTGACGTTGCGGCTGGTGTCCGGGCTGACGGTCGCGGAGATCGCCCGCGCCCTGCTGCAGACGGAAGCTGCTGTCGGGCAACGGATCACCCGGGCCAAGGCGAAAGTCCGGCATGCGAACATCCCGCTGCGGGTGCCGCCGGCCGAACTGCTGCCCGAACGCACGCCGCACGTGCTCGGCTGCATCTATTCGGTATTCACCGAGGGCTACTGGTCGACGGCCGGGCCGTCGGCGATCCGCGACGAGCTGTGCGATGAGGGCATTCGGCTGGCAACTGAGCTGTGCACGCTGATGCCGAGCGAACCTGAAGCCCACGCGCTGGCAGCGCTTGTACTGCTACATGATTCGCGACGAGCCACCCGGGTCGACGCTGAGGGTGCGTTGGTGCCGCTCGAGGAGCAGGACCGTAGCCGCTGGGACCGCGGCAGGATCACGCGTGGCCTGGACCGGCTTCGGCTGGCCGACGGGTCGACCGGACCTTACCTGCCACAGGCGGTGATCGCGGCGCTGCATGCGACGGCACCGTCTTGGGAGCAGACCGACTGGCGCACGATCTGCACCGCCTACGACCGGTTGGCGGCAATGTCGGATTCGCCGGTTGTGCGGGCGAACCGGGCTCTGGCGGTAGGTTTCCGCGACGGCCCGGACGCCGGGCTGGCGGCACTGGAGCAGGTCGCGCACGACCCGAGGCTGGCGCGATCCAACCTTGTCGCGTCGGTGCGCGCCGACCTGCTACGCCGGGCGGGACGCCGAGACGATGCCCTCACCTGGTATCGAGAGGCGTTCGCGTCCAACGGTTCCGACCCAAGTCGCGACTATCTGCGACGTCGGATCATCGAGTGCGGCGGGTAATGCCGAAAGAGCCGGCGCCCAGCGCCACGCCGCTTACGCCTCGGCGAAGTTGCGGGTGACCGCCGGGTCGACCGGGATGCCGGGGCCGGTGGTCGTGGAGACCGTGATCTTCTTCAGGTAGCGGCCCTTGGATGACGACGGCTTGTGCCGCAGCACCTCGTCGAGCGCCGCGCCGTAGTTCTCGACCA
>CBAAAS010000325.1:0-4621 GCA_964658855.1 uncultured Mycobacterium sp. | reverse complement strand
TGCGCGGTGGGCGGCCAGCAGCTTCTGCTTGACGCCACCGATCGGCAGCACCCGACCGTTCAGCGTCACCTCGCCGGTCATCCCGACGTCGGCACGAACCTGTCGTCCGGTAGCCATCGACACCAGCGCGGTGACCATGGTGACGCCGGCCGACGGACCGTCCTTGGGGACAGCGCCGGCAGGCACGTGCACGTGGATCCGCCGGTTCAGCGTTTCCGGGTCGACGCCCAACTCCTCGGCGTGCGCACGCACGTAGGAGAGCGCGATCTGCGCGGACTCCTTCATCACGTCACCCAGCTGACCGGTCAACTGCAATCCCGGCTCGCCGTCGTTGGCGCCCGCCTCGATGTAGAGCACGTCGCCACCCAGTCCGGTCACCGCCAGGCCGGTCGCCACGCCCGGCACCGCCGTGCGTTCCGCCGACTCGGGGGTGAAGCGCGGTCGGCCCAGGTATTCGACCAGGTCCGGCTCGTCGATCGTCAACGCGTCGTCTGCGATCTTGGTAGTGACCTTGCGCAGCGCCTTGGCCAGTAGCCGTTCGAACTGCCGCATGCCCGGCTCGCGGGTGTAGTCGGCGGCGATCTTGCGCAACGCGGCCTCTGTCACGCTGACCTCGTCGTCGGTCAGACCGGCGCGGTCACGTTGCCGTGGCAACAGGAAGTCGCGCGCGATGGCGACCTTGTCGTCCTCGGTGTAGCCGTCGATCTGCACCAACTCCATCCGGTCCAGCAGCGCCGACGGGATGTTCTCGATCACGTTGGCGGTCGCCAGGAACACCACATCGGACAGGTCCAGATCCAGGTCCAGGTAGTGGTCGCGGAAGGTGTGGTTTTGCGCCGGGTCGAGGACCTCGAGCAGCGCCGCACTCGGGTCGCCGCGGAAATCCGAGCCGACCTTATCGATTTCGTCAAGCAGCACAACGGGATTCATCGACTCGGCTTCGCCGATCGCACGCACGATCCGGCCGGGCAGCGCACCGACATAGGTGCGACGGTGGCCGCGGATCTCGGCCTCGTCGCGCACCCCACCCAGAGCGACACGGACGAACTTGCGGCCCAGGGCGCGGGCGACGCTCTCGCCCAGCGAGGTCTTGCCGACCCCGGGCGGGCCGGCCAGCACCATCACCGCACCGGAGCCACGACCGCCGACGACCTGAAGTCCCCGTTGGGCACGACGGGCTCGCACCGCCAGGTACTCGACGATGCGGTCCTTGACGTCGTCCAAACCGTGGTGATCGGCATCGAGGATCTCACGCGCGGCCTTGAGGTCGGTCGAGTCCTCGGTACGGGTGTTCCACGGCAGGTCGAGCACGGTGTCCAGCCAGGTCCGGATCCAACCGCCTTCGGGGCTCTGCTCGCTGGAGCGTTCCAGCTTGCCGACCTCGCGCAGCGCTGCCTCACGAACCTTCTCCGGCAGGTCAGCCGCTTCAACCCGGGCCCGGTAGTCATCTGAACCTTCGGGCTCGCCCTCGCCCAGCTCCTTGCGGATCGCGTTCAGCTGTTGGCGCAGCAGGAATTCCTTCTGCGTCTTCTCCATGCCTTCGCGGACGTCTTCGGCGATCTTGTCGTTGACCTCGACTTCAGCCAGGTGCTCGCCGGTCCATTCGATCAACGCTTGCAGCCGCTCGGCGACATCCTCGGTCTCCAGCAGCTGACGCTTCTGCACGTCGGTCAGATACGACGCGTAACCGGCCATGTCGGCCAGGGCCGACGGGTCGGTCAGCTTGTTGACCACGTCGACGAGCTCCCAGGCCTCACGGCGCTGCAGCATCGCCAGTAAAAGCTTCTTGTATTCGGTTGCGAGATTACGGGTTTCGTCGGTAGCTTCGCGATCGGTAACCTCGGTCACCTCGACCCACAGCGCGGCACCCGGTCCGCTCGCACCAACGCCGATGTGGGCGCGGCGTTCACCGCGCACGACTGCGGCGGTCCCGCCGCCGGGGATCCGGCCGACCTGAACGATCGTCGCCAGGACGCCGTAGGACGGGTAGCGGTCCTCGAGTCGGGGGGCGATCAGCAACGTGCCCGACTCGGTGGCCCGGGCGGCGTCGACGGCGGCGCGCGCGGCGTCGTCCAGCGCAATCGGCACGACCATTCCGGGTAGCACCACCGGGTCGCTCACGAACAACACCGGCACTGATTTGGCTTCAGCCATCATTCCTCCAAAGTTAAGTCTGATGCGCTCAACCCGGACCGCCACCAATTCATTCCCAGCTGCCGCCGGCGACCATTCCGCGGTGCATCACGCGATCGCCCAGCACGCCCGCGTGGTCGGCGCGATGCAGAACACATCGGTTGTCCCACATCACGACATCCCCGGGCGACCAGGTGTGCCGGTAGACGTTGTCGGCGCGGGTGGAGTGCGCGAACAGGAATTCGATGATCCCTGCCGCCCGTTCCCGCGACATGCCGCTGATGTGGGTGCAGCGCTGTGGACTCGACAGGTAGAGGTAGGGGCGGCCGGACGTCGGGTGGATATCGACGATCGGATGGGCAGCCGCTGTCTCTGCATCCGCCCCGAGTTGCAGGCCCGTCATCACGTGCGTGATGCAGCGGCCGCGTATTTCGTGCCGAATCTCGGCGGGCAATGTCTCGTATGCGAGGTACTGGTTGGTGAACAACGTCTGCCCACCTCGGTCTGGCACGACCACCGCACGTAGCGCGGTGAACGCCGGCGGTTCTCGCACGTAACTCGTATCGGTGTGGAAACTCGATCGTGGCGGATGTGTCCGCCCCACATTGCTGACCACGTTGAGTTCGGGCCGTCCGGGTACCGGGGTTTCCCCGAGCGTGAACATCGTCGGCCCGATGCTTCGGAGAAAGCGCAGAAAGCTCGCGTCGTCGGTGTGCTGGCCGGGCAGGACGACGACGCCGTGGTCGGCGAGCAGGCAGCGCATTCTTGCGGCGGTGTCAGCGTCGAGGGTGTCAACGTCAAGTCCGGTCAGCGTGGCGCCGACCGGCGTCATCGCAGTGACGTCAAGCACTGCGTCACTTCACGATTCATTTCGCCGAGCCCGATCTCGAACAGTTGGCGCAGACCGATTCCGGCGGCGGACGCCATCACCGCAATGACGCTGCCGGGCGCATACGAGCAGTAGAGGCCGGCTTCCAGAAACCAGGGTTGGCCGTCCGCGTCGATCCGAAAGTCGAACAGGCTGTAGTGCCGGCAGCCCAGAGCGAGGTGACAGCGGCGTGCCGCCGCCCACACCCGTTCGGTGAGAAGGTCGTCGTCGACCACGATCCACGCTCTCGAGCGGTCTTTTGCGACGAGATACAAGTCGCCGTTGTCGGTTCGGGCGAGTTTGTCGTCGCGGGTGCGAATAGGTTTGCTGAACGGATCCATCGCGTACTCTTCCAGCGGCAGACAGACCAGTTCGCCGTCGCGAACGATGATGCCGCAGCGCACTTCTCGACCGAGCTCGACATACGTCTCGACCAGTGCGGCGCTGCTGTGCTCCAGCGCCAGAGCCGCAGCGGCGTCGTACTCGTCAGTGTCACGCGCGAGGGACACCGCGACCGAGTTGTCGGTGTCGATCGGTTTGACGACGACGGGAAACGGCAGCGTGGGCCGCTCGCCGGGACCCAGCACCTGCGCCTCGGGCACTGCTACGCCGGCGGCCGCAACCGTCGTCCGGGCCTGATGTTTGTCGACACCGACCGCCATCACGTCGGCTGGGTTGCCGAGGTAGGGGATGCCCAGCTCGTCGAATATGGCCCGGTAGGTGGTCATACCCGGATTGCAGAACATCTGCGGGATCATCGCGTCAACGTCTAGCGCTCGAATGTGGTCGACAGCGTCCTCGAGCGTCAGAGCCGGGGCCACCTCGATGGCGCCAACACTGAGTTGCGTTGGGAATCGCCACGATCCGTCAGGCGAGACGTAAGCGATGTGCATGTCGTAGCCAGTCGATCGGCGCAGTGCATTCAGACAAGCCTCGGCATACAGCCGGGAGAGATCGGCGCGGAAGTCGTCGACTGCCGAGCCGACCAGGTGGAGGAGCCGTAGCGGCCCGGGGCCGGAAGGCATTCAGTCGCCGTCCGGTTCGACCAGCTTGCCGATGTTGAAGTCGATCTTCAGCCAGCCCCGGCGGCGGATCAGGTTGTCGATCAGCAATGCCGGAATCTGGACGTGGTGAACCATCAGGTACGGCAAGGGATCCCACCACGCGAAGATGGCATCTTTGCCGCGCACGATGCCGTTGAGTCGCGCACGTCGGCCGCGCTGGGTGAGCAGACGCCACACCTCGTGATAGATCCAGTAGGTCGGGCGGGCACCGTCGAGCGGCGTGATCACCGGATGCCCCTCCTCGAGATACGCCGAAGCCAGCTGCGGGTGATTGTGAAATGTCGTGATCGCTGAGTGAGTCCGGGGATTGCATTCGATGGCATAGACGTTGCCGTCGGCGGCCTCGATGAAATCGAACGAGAACTGTCCCGTGACGCCCAGCGCTCCGACGAACTGCTCGACCCAGGACCGAATCTCCGGTTTGTCGACCGTCGCGTAGTTGAGTTGGGACGCGGAGGATTCGCAGCAGACGTGTACCTGTAGCCGGCCGTTGATCGCCGTGCCGTGGGTGCAGTACTCACGGCCGGCAATGAATTCCTGCAGTATCCAAGGATTT
>CBAAAS010000324.1:0-4622 GCA_964658855.1 uncultured Mycobacterium sp. | reverse complement strand
CTGGGGATGTCTTCGCCGTTGATCCGCACGCCGACGGTGCCGATCAGGCCGACCGCGCGTCCAGCCGACCGCAGACCGGCTTCGATCAGGTATGTCGTCGTGGTCTTGCCCGACGTCCCGGTGACGCCGACGACCGTGAGCTGCTCGGACGGACGCCCGTAAACCGTGGCGGCGACATCGCCCAGAACGCTGCGGGGGTCGGGGTGGACAAGCACGGCGGCCGAGCCGGCGTCGCGGTTCAGCTGCGCCAACCCGTCCGCATCGGTGAGCACCGCGATGGCACCGCGTTCGACCGCGTCCGGAAAGAAGCGTGCGCCGTGTGTCGTCGCGCCCGGCAGTGCGGCAAACAGGTCGCCGGGCCGGACATCTTGTGCTCGCAGGGTCACGCCGGTGATCTGCAGATCCGACGAGCTGCCGCCCTCGGCGGGAACCGCGCCCACCTGGGCGGCCACTTGCGACAACGGGACGCCGGCGACGGAGGTAGGACGCAGCGCAGCGGGCACTCCCATTACCTCCCATCTTGCCGAAACGGACTGCTTGATCGGCCATGACACTACCCAGCGGGCAGTCCTCCAACCGGAACGCGTCGCGTAGACCCGCGGCCGCGGGGGTAACCGGCTGGGCATGGATTCGACAGGGTTGATCGTCGTAGGTAGCGGTCCAGCGGGCCTGAGCGCAGCCGAAGCGTTCCGTCAGCACAATTCGCATGACCCGGTCCGCATCCTGACCGATGATCCGGCCTTGCCCTACGCTCGGCCGCCGTTGAGCAAAGAGTTCCTGCGCGGAGACGCCGAGAGCGCCGACACTCAACTGCACCCTGCGCAATGGTTCGACGACAGGAACATCGAGCTGGTGCACGCGGCGAAGGTCGACGGAATAGACCGAACCCAGCAACACGTCTCGGCAGCGGGGAAACAGTATTCGTACCGGTGCCTGGTGCTGGCCTGCGGCGCCAAGCCATCTCCGATTCCCGTGCCCGGCGGCGACGAAGCACTGCTCCTCCGGTCGCTGGCGGAGGCGACAAGACTGCGTGCCGTTGCGGCCGAGGCTGATTCCGCCGTGGTGATCGGCGCCGGTTTCATCGGCTGCGAAGCCGCGGCGTCGCTGGCAATGCGCGGCGTGGCGACCACGTTGGTCGCTCCTGATCCAGTCCCCCAGGCCAAGCGGCTGGGCGAAGACGCCGGAACGCGAATCCTGAAGTTGCTCAACGAGACCGGTGCACACTTCGCCGGATCGAGGTCTGTGCGCGCCCTTGCGGGCAAAGCTGTCCATCTCGACGACGGGAGCACAATCAGCGGCGACCTGATCCTGGCGGCAACCGGGGCCGCACCGCAGTCAGTCTTGGCCACCGACGCCGGCATCACGACCACCGATGGACGGATCGTCGTTGATGCGCAGTTGCGGACTTCCGCCGAAAACATCTACGCTGCCGGCGATGTGGCGTTGGCGCACAACAATACTGCGGGCCGGCGGCTGGCAGTGGAACATTGGCAAGACGCCGTCGATCAGGGCCAGATTGCCGGTGCCGCCGCAGCGGGCCAAGCGGATCAGTGGGACTCGGTACCCGGATTCTGGACGACCATCGGCGACGCCACGCTGAAATACCACGCCTGGGGTGACGGATTCGACCGCGCGCTATTCGTCGAACATTCCGACGGATTCACCGTCTGGTACGAGAAAGACGGCGCGACAGTTGGTGTGCTCACCCACAATGCCGACGACGACTACGACCGTGGCGAAGAACTGATCCAGCACCACAAACCAATCCCGCACTGACGCATCTCAACTCGATGCACGGCGTCGTACCGAAAATCTCACGGTCTTGGCGTAGGCGTCGGGGTATCGGTTTCGCGCATCCGGCAGTCCGACTTAGCGGACAGAATTGTCTGCTTGGCGGTGCCGAACTCGAACTCCACGCCGTCGGCGCCGGAGATCGTCAGATCTCTGTTATTGGGCTGGTCCACGAGCATGCCGACGGTCGTTGCGCCGAAATGCGCGGCGCCGTCCTTAACGATCTGTAACGCACGCGGCCACAGACTGTCGGGTATCGGCTGGTCGAACACGATGTAGTAGTACACCTGCTGAGCGCGGGTCCACACGTAGTCGCCTGCGCAACCTCGCCAGCTGTTCTCTTTGACGTGCCAGTGGATTCCCGGTACCAAGTCAGTGATCTGCTGGGCCATCCGATCCATCTGGGCCGAGTAGTCGGCCTTGGCCACCTCAAACGAGGGTTTGGAACGCAGCCCGCTCTCCAGTTCCGCCACCCGCGATGGACCCGGGTTGCCCTGGGATCCCGAATCTGTTGCGTCACAACCGGAAACAGACATACACACCACCATCCAAGCACTCCACATGAATAAACGGACCATGGTCATCCCCCCGGATGCGGATAGGGCGTCAACGGCGTGGGCGCCATCATCAACTGCTTTGCGCCGTCGGGCAGATCGGCGATCCCGGCGGCGACCACCGCCAGGTTGTAACCGGACATTCTCAGCATCTGCTCACCCCCGGGCCCCGAGACCGCACGGGGATAGTCGGCATGACTGTGGACGCCCTCCCGGGTGACGCCGTCCGCACTGAGCCCGGCCTGTGAGGACAATTCGGGCATCATCCCGCCGTACGGGTCCGAGCCCCAGCCATGCAGAGGCGAGAGCGGCGCCACTTCGGGAATCCAGTCATCGCCGGGTGGTGCTTTCATGACAAACGCATGCCCCTCCGCCAGCCCGAGCTGGCTTGAGTTCTGAAGCTCCAGACCCGGCGAGCCGTAGAACACCGCGTCATTCACCGGATGTAGGCCCTGAGCATTGAGTTGCTGCAGGGCCAACGAGGACGTGAGCGATCCGTAGCTGTGCCCGAACAAGCTGAGATGGGCATTGGGATTACCGGAGTGCAATTGCTCTAGATATGGCGCCAGTGCGGCGGCCCCGCCCTGGGCACGGTCATCGGTGATCGTGCGCAAGAAATCACGTGGGCTGTCGGTCTTTATCGGGTTTGCCGGTGGGTCGTAGCCCATCCATGCGATGGTGGCCACCGAGCCCGGGATCCCCAGTCGATCAAGCTGTTTCTGCGTCGTGTCCCGAAGATTGCTTGCCTCGGTGACCATGCTGGGCAACGAATCTTTGGTGGTCGAGCCGAGGCCGGGAACGGTCACCGAAATGTGCGTGGCCGTATCGGGGTTGCCCACAGCCACTGCCGCCCGAACCTTCTGGCTCGGGTCGGCCGGGATTTCGAGTTGGGTCAAGTATGTTTCCGGCGCACGCCTGAGTGCATCATCGATGGAATCGTATTCACCCAACCGGTTCTGAGCGGCGTTCAGCTGATTGTTGAGGTCCTGCAATCGATTCGGGTCACCGCCCGCTCCGGTGATGGCCTGCTTGAGGCCGTTGATGTGCGCCTGGAGTTTGGCGCGCTCCTCTCGGACCCGTTCCTGGTTGGCGTCGCTTTCGCGCTGGGTCGGGGTCAGGCCCTGCGGACCGACGGGTGGACCGGCATCGGGCGGCATGGCGACGTCACCGTCGGCCATGTTGATCGCGGCGGCCAGCTCTTGGTCGACGGCGTTGGCCTCGGCGAGAATGGCATCGAGCCGCGGCTGCAGCTGCGCCTCGGCCAAGAGCGCTTCCATAGGTAGGCAGTTGGCAGTCGGGACCAATGTGTTGGTCGTCGCGTCGATGGCCATGTGCATTTCACCGGCATCACTGCGCAACGTCCGCAGTTCGGACTGCACATGCTCGACACCGTCGGCGGCCTGGTCGGCCGCCCGGGCCACCGCGAGCGCTTCGTTGCCGTGGGCATCGAGGTCCTGGCGGATGCCGGCGTTGACGTGCTTTCTGGCCTCGGCGGTGGCGCCCTCCCAGGTATCGAACACCGAGAGGGTGCTCAGCTGGCGCGACGCCTCCAGGGTGGCCTGCCCGCGGGCGGTCGCGGCCGAGAACACCGCGCGCACCGCACCGGCATTCCACCGTTCGATGTCGGCCACCGTCAACACGACTCAGGCCGGGTCGGCTGACCCATCGGCACCTGGGTGCACTGCGCGCAGCTTCTCGACGTTCTCGCGCTCGAGCGCGGAGAAGCTGATGCCGTCGTTGTTCAGATTCAGCGCATGATCGCCGACACTGGTCAGCAGTCGGCGCGACGTTTCCAGCCACGCTGCCGACCGGGTCTGCAACGCGGCCGCCGAGCTACCGACCCATCCTGACTGCGCCGAAGCGATGCGGTTGTCCGACGACAAATGGGCAGTCGCCAGATCGTCGCCCTGGCCGGCTACATGCGCAGCCGAGCCCGCCAATGCCTCGATGTCGACCCGAAAATTCTTACCTGCGGCCATCAACCTCACCCTCCCGCTTTGCTGTGTCATTCTCCCATAGCAGGAACGGGTGACCGGCCGCAATTCACTTCCGGCTACATGGCTTGCAGCAGCAGCGGCGGACCGGGGTCGGGCGACAGCGGGACGTTTCCGCGCTGCAGCAGCCAGCCGGCGATGTTGTGGAACAGCGGAGCCGCCGAATGGCCCGGCGTGCCATCGGCATTGCGCGACGGGTTGTCCATCATGATCCCGATGACATAACGCGGGTCGTCGGTGGTGGCCATTCCCGCAAAAGTTATCCAGTAGACGTTGTCGTAGT
>CBAAAS010000323.1:0-4624 GCA_964658855.1 uncultured Mycobacterium sp. | reverse complement strand
AGCCACAAAGTCGTGGTGATCACCGGCGCCGCGCGCGGTATCGGCGCGCAGGTTGCCCGCGACCTCGTCGGCGCCGGCGCGCGGGTTGCGCTACTCGATTGCGACCTGTCCGGCGTGCGATTGCTTGCGGACGAACTCGGCTCTGCGGCAGTGGCATTCGAGGCCGATGTCACATCGGCGGAGTCTATGCAGGCGGGGTGCGCCGCCGCTCTGCAGCATTTCGGGAAGATCGATGTCGTGGTCGCCAACGCCGGCATCGCCGGGCCGGGATCCTCTGTCGCTGCGGTCGATCCGGCCGAGTGGCGCCAAGTCATCGACGTCAACCTGGTCGGTGCATTCCACACACTCCACGCCGCGCTGCCACATCTGAAGGCCACCGGTGGGTACGCGATGGTGGTGGCCTCGATCGCTGCGGTGATTCCGGGTCCGCTGGTGAGCGCGTATGTGGCGTCGAAGGCGGGCGTTGAGTCGATGGTGCGCGCGGCGCGCATCGAGGTCGCTGCCGACGGGGTCGGTGTCGGCATCGCGTATTTCGGGATGATCGAGACCGGCCTGGCCGATCAGATGCTGACCCGCTCCGGACTGGGCGTCGTGCTACCCGGGCCGCTGGGCAAACTCGCGCCGGTCGAGGTGGCCGCCTCGGCCATCACCTCGGGAATCGCGCGCCGTGCGCGGCGGGTGTACGCGCCCTGGTGGGTCGCGCCGATGCTCGACCTGCGGCCGTCGCTGTTCCTCGCAGACCGCTTACTGGCAAGACTGCCGAGCATCCGCCGGGTGGTCCACGCCGCCGACCACGAGGGAGCGCGCTGATGCGGCAACGACAACCGTCAGTGGGCATCATCGGCGCCGGCATGTCCGGACTGTGCCAGGCAATCACGTTGCGGCAAGCCGGGATCACCGACGTCACGATCTACGAAAAATCCTGTGACGTGGGCGGAACCTGGCGCGACAACACCTACCCCGGGCTGTCCTGCGACGTGCCGTCGCGCTTCTACCAGTTCACCTTTGCGATGAATCCGGGCTGGACCAAGTTGTTCTCACCGGGCGCGGAGATATACGAGTACTTCCGTGAGCTGACCGGTCACTACCGGCTGAACGACGTCATCCGCTTCGGCGTCGAGATCGTCGACGCTCGGTTCGCCGACGGCCGCTGGCACCTCACCACCGATGCCGGAGAGGAGATGTCGCACGACTTCCTGATCGCGGCGACCGGCGTCCTGCGTGAGCCACATACGCCGGCGATCAACGGCCTGGCCGAATTCGACGGTCCCGTCATGCATTCCGCGCGCTGGAACCACGAGGTGGATATGGCCGGCAAGCGGGTCGCTGTCATCGGAACCGGCTCCACCGGAGCGCAGATCATCTGTGGGCTGGCCGATTCCGCCGGCCGCCTCGACCTGTTCCAGCGCAGCGCGCAGTGGATTCTGCCGCTGCCCAATCCGCACTATCGCCGCTGGTCGGGCCCGATGCACCGGAGGGTGCCGACGCTGAGCAAGATGGCCTACTACGTCTACCATCTGGTGTTCGAGTGGCTGGCCCGCGCGCTGGTCAAGCCTGGGTGGCGCCGTCGCTTGATGGGCGGCCTGTGCCGGGCCAACCTGCGATCGATCCGCGACCCCGAGCTGCGGCGCCGCCTCACGCCGGACTATCAGCCGATGTGCCGACGGCTGATCATGTCAGCCGGCTTCTATCCCGCCATGCAGCGCGACAATGTGAACCTGGTCGACTCCGCAATCGACCACGTCGAGCAGCGCGGAATCGTCACCGCCGACGGGACTTTGCACGAACTGGATGCCATCGTGCTGGCCACCGGTTTCGACGCCCACGCCTTCATGCGACCGATGTCGCTGGTAGGTCGCGACGGCCTGACCATCCAACGGTTATGGGCAGACGGACCCAGAGCACACCTGGGTGTGGCGCTGCCGGGATTCCCGAACTTCTTCATGCTGATGGGTCCGCACAGCCCGGTCGGCAACTACTCGCTGACCGCGATCGCCGAGGCGCAAGCCGGCCACATCCTGGGCTGGATCCAGCGCTGGCGCACAGGCGAATTCGACAACGTCGCGCCCACTGCACACGCCACGGACGAGTTCAATGCGAGCATGCGCCGGGCGTTGCCGGGGACGGTGTGGGCATCGGGCTGCACCAGTTGGTACCTGGGGGCCGACGGTCTCCCGGAGTTGTGGCCGTGGACCCCCAATGCTTACCGGCAACGGCTCGCTGCGACACCCGACATCAACGATTACGACATCAACACATTGGTGAGGTCAGCATGAGGACAACGTTGAACGGTCGGGTTGTGGCGATCACCGGCGGCGCGCGGGGTATCGGCCTGGCCACCGCGAAAGCTTTTGTAGCCGCGGGCGCCAAGGTGGCGATCGGAGACCTCGATGCTGACCTGGCCAAACGCGTTGCCGTCGACATCGATGGGGACGTGGTCGCATTACCGCTGGACGTGACTGTCCCGGAATCTTTTTCGGCATTCCTCGACGGCGCGGCACGCATCCACGGCCCGGTCGACATCGTGGTGAACAACGCCGGCGTCATGCTCACCGGGGAGTTCGTCGACGAACCATCGACGGCTGACGACAAGATGATCGACATCAACCTGCGTGGCGTCATCCTGGGTTGCAAACTGGCGGCCGCACACTTCATCCGTAGCGGCGGCGGCACGATCATCAACGTGGCGTCGATGGCCGGCGTCGCCGGCTTTCCGGGGGTGGCCACCTACTGCGCCACCAAGTTCGGTGTGGTGGGGTTAACGTACGCGCTGCGCGAAGAACTGCGCCCGCACCGAATCCAGGTCAGCGCGATTCTTCCGGGAGTGGTGCACACCGAACTCTCCGCCGGCATCCAGCTGCCCAGGGCGATCGAGAACTTTGTCTCGGTCGAGCCCGAAGACATCGCGGCGGCCGTGGTTGCGGCCGCGCGCAGCCACCGCGGCATGTCCTTTGCGCCTCGACGGCTGCAATTACTCTTACGCACAGCCCTTTTGATGCCCGAACGGCCGCGTCGATTCGTCTCTCGAGTGACCCGTACCGAGCAGGCCTATCTGGCGGTGGACCACGCTACCCGGGATTCCTATCACGCCAGGGCAGTCGCCGCTTCAGCGCGGAGCGCGCCAAGGGAGCGCGGGAACAGCTAGCGAGCGACCATCCAAATCGCCTGAGCGGCAGGGCTTCCCAAGTCGACTGTGGTCGGGGCTCCGTCCGCCGACTCCACCGCGACCGAGATCATCCCGGCGAACTCTCGGCGGGTGAGCACCTGCAACCTGGAGTCCAGGCTGATCCCGATGCTGTCGAAGTAACGCAACATCTCCGGGTCCTTGTCGGAAATCCGGGCGACGGTGCCGGCGTCGCCGTCGGCACACGACCACAGCTGACGAGCGGGTGGGGTCGGCACCTGGCCGTCGGAGCCCGGAATCGGATCGCCGTGCGGGTCGCGCTGCGGGAACCCCAGCTTGGCGTCGATACGCGCGATCAGCCGGTCGGACACCGCGTGTTCGAGCACCTCGGCTTCGTCGTGCACCTCGTCCCAGCCGTAGCCGAGTTCGGTGACCAGGAAGGCCTCGAGCAGCCGGTGGCGGCGAACCATCGCCAGCGCCGCACGGCGCCCCGACTCGGTCAACGTGACCGCACCGTATTTCTCGTGGTCGACCAACCCCTGCTCGGCGAGTTTGCGGATCGATTCCGAGGCCGTGCTGGCCGACACCCCGAGCTTTTCGGCCAGCATCTTGGTGCTGACCTTGGCAGGCGACCATTCTTGGGCGTTCCAGATGACTTTGAGGTAGTCCTGGGACACCGCAGTGAGTTCGTTGGACTCGTCAGCAGGGCGCACAACGGAAGTTTAAGCAATCCTCATCTGATCTGCGGCTCTCGCACGACCGCGCGCTACCTGGCCCCGTAGGCTGGGAGTCGTGCAAAGGTGGCGCGGCCAGGACGAGATCCCCACTGACTGGGGCCGATGCGTGGTCACCATCGGAGTGTTCGACGGGCTGCACCGCGGGCACGCTGAGCTGATCGAACACGCGGTGAAGTCGGGCCGTGCGCGCGGAGTGCCGACGGTGTTGATGACATTCGACCCGCACCCGATGGAAGTGGTGCACCCCGGCAGCCATCCCGCGCAATTGACGACCCTGACCCGGCGCGCCGAGCTGGCCGAGGAATTCGGCATCGACGTCTTCCTGGTCATGCCGTTCACCCCCGCTTTCATGAAGCTCACGCCCGATCGCTACGTCCATGAACTACTCGTCGAGGACCTGCACGTGGTCGAGGTGGTGGTCGGGGAGAACTTCACCTTCGGCAAGAAGGCCGCCGGCACGGTCGAGACCTTGCGCAGCGCCGGTGCGCGACTCGGGTTCGCGGTGGAAGCGATGTCGCTGGTTGCAGAGCATTTGTCGCACCCCGACACCGAGACAGTGACGTTCTCGTCGACATACATCAGGTCCTGTGTCGACGCCGGAGACGTGGTTGCGGCGGCGGAAGCGCTGGGCCGCCCGCACCGGGTCGAGGGCGTGGTGGTCCGCGGCGACGGGCGGGGGACCGAGATGGGTTTCCCCACCGCGAACGTGGCGCCGCCGATGCACTCGGCCATCCCGGCTGACGGCGTGTACGCCGCCTGGTTC
>CBAAAS010000322.1:0-4631 GCA_964658855.1 uncultured Mycobacterium sp. | reverse complement strand
TCCTCCGATATCGGCAGCCACTGGGCCAGTGCCGCGTTCCGCTGCGGCGTTCGCCTCGAAAGCCGCGGTGGATCCAGTCGGCCCACGGGGTTGTACGCGATCTGCTTCAGCACGTAGCTGCGCCCCGGCGGGAAGCGGAAGTTCAGAATCTGCCGTGGGTCGGTGATGCGCACCCAGCTCGGAACGCGAAGACCAACAGCGACGGCAACTTTCGAGAACTCCGCCTTATCGTCGAGCATGTGTACGACGTCCTCGGTGGCGTGCATGACCTCGCAGACGCTGTCCAATGTGTAGCGGGCCCGCGCGTCGTAGATGCTGGCGACCGGACTCGATACCGGAATGACGTTGTCCACCGCTTCGTAGCGGACGATTTCGTCCAGCGCGGCGTCATAGCGGGGATCGGCCGGGTCGGGAACGCAATAGAAGGCATCGACGGCCCGAGAGAACCGGTGACCGGTGAACCGGTATTTGGTGGTCTCGGTCAGGATCACCCGGTGGCCCGCGCGGTGAAAGGATCGCGCGAGTTGAAGCGCCTTGGTCATCTTGCCGCCGGTGATCAGCACCGTCCGAGACGATCTGTCGGGCGAAGCCACCGCCGGAGTCCGCGCGCGGCCGATCAGCGCGACGCCGACGACGAGTGCATCGATCGGCAACGTAATCAGCAGGCCGAAGAACGTGGCCAGGGTTCGAACCACGGAGGCGGGACGTCGGCCGCTCGATTTCGAGGCGTCGGTGCCGAGTCCTGTGACGTGCGTGCGCTGCACTGAGGTCCCCGGCGTGGGCCGCAGCGGCACGACATCATGCATGACAGCTGCCGTACGTCGTCGACGTGAACATGTCGACTCCGTCTCCGTTACGCGGATACCCCTGGCAGACTTTCCGATGCTGCACGAGGGTTTCGGCGAGTTCGTCGACGGTCACGTCGTTCAGAAATAGACATTCGCCGATCGGTGCCGGCACGGCCGCCCGCAAAATGCCATCGCGAGTCTTCAAGATGGCGGTGGTGGCTTCGCTGAGCAGTTCCGGTGTCAGGTGTTCGCTGTCCAGCGCAAGGCCCAGGTCGCTCATCAAGCCGAGCACTCGATCACGCTCGTCGACCGACAGGATGCCGCGCTGTTCGGCCAGCGTCGTCGACAGAGCCATGTCGATGTTGATGGCATGTCCGTGAAAGAACGGGTCGGGCGGGCTGAGCTCGAGAGTGGGGCTCCAAGTATGTCCGAAGGCGATCACCCGGTCGAGGTCGATCTCGTGCAGATTGGGCGCCTCGAGTTCGAGCATCCTGGCGATAGCCTGGTGGGTGAGACGTTCACCGGCGGAACGCAATTCGGGTGTCCCGTTCAGATGACCGAACCTGGTGTGCAGCAGGTTGACGCCGTGCTCCTCGAGCAGCTGGAAAATCTCGGCATTGCCGACCACCGAGATCTTGATCAGCTCGGCCATGCCGTTGCGGACCTGGTCCTCCGGAAGGGTCTTGAGGAAGGAGAAGTCCAGGAGGACCTTCTGCGACGCGTGGTAGGCGCCCAGTCGATTCTTGTGCTTGCCGTGGTTGACGGCGACCTTGATGGACACGCTGGCGTCGATGAGTCCGATCAGCGTGGTCGGGATCCGGATATAGGGCGTGTTGCGCCGATAGCTGGCACATGCGAATCCCGCCACGTCGGTGATCAATCCGCCACCGACGACCAGCACGGGCTCGGTGCGCACCAGTCCGTATTCGTTGAACTTCGTGACAATTCGTTCGAAGGTTTCCAGTGATTTGGCGGTCTCCCGGATCTGAACCGGCATCACCGTGAGCTCGATACCGTGCCGCTCGAAGTAGGCGTGAATGTCGCGGCCGTACAGGTCGTACACCGTTTCGTCGACGACCATCAGGGCTCGGCCGTACGGGCCATACGTCTCGGCCAATTCAAGGCTTTCCGTCCCGAATACGCCGTCGACGTACACCAGGTCGTATTCGATCTTTTCGTATCCCTCGACGTGAAAAGCCCGGGGACTGTTGGTAACTCGCGCTTGCAGATCACTCATGAGGATGTCCTTGCTGCGGGGAAGGGAGGGGGACTGGCGCTGTGAACGCGGTTATCCGACAAGGCCGACAAGTTGTGCGGCGTCCAGGGACTCGACGGTCTTCGCCGCGGCGGCGAAGTCGCCGTCCACTGTGTTCTCGTTGGGGAAAGCGACACATGTGACACCGGCTGCTGAGGCGGCAGCGACTCCGCCCACGTTGTCTTCGATGGCCACAGCGTTGTCGGCGTCCTCGCCGAGCTGCTCCAAGGCAAACAGGTACGACGCGGCGTCCGGTTTGGGACTGTCGACCGAATCGCGGTCCACGATCAGGTCGAAGGTGTCGGCGTCGATGTCCGGGCTTAACGCTTCCAGCAGCGCGGAGATGTTCTCCGGTGAGGTCGTGGTGACGAATCCGAGTTTGACGTCGTGTTGTTTGGCCTCGTTGACCGTTGCGAGCACACCGGGTCGCGGCTGCAGACCCGTCGTTGCCAACAGCTCCTGGAAAATCTGCGATTTCGTCGCGTGCACCGCCTCGGCGTCCACATCGTCGCCGATGGACTCCGCGTAGTCGGCGATTCGCTGCGCGCCGCCGTTGGACTCGAGCATCGCCACGTAGTCGGGCTGCGACCACTGCCAATCCAGACCGTGGGCTTCGAATGACTCGTTGAATGCGCGGCGCTGCAGCTCCGAGGTGTCGACGAGCGTGCTGATCGAACCAAAAAGGATGGCAGACATGGAATTCCTCTTCGTGGAATGGGCAATCGGGGCGGATCAGCCATCTGGCCAACCCGTACGGTAACCATTTCCCGGTACACTACTGGTCTAAACGTCCATTAGTGACTGGATCTTCCATTACAGAATCAGGTCTTCATCGGCTAACTTCTCTGGGGCGGTTCAACTCAAGCAAGGCCAGCGCAAGAGCGGAGTGCACAGATGACACCTGGCACGGGCGACAAGTCGCCCGGCACCGGTGAAGACGCGCGGGTGGCTCGCACCCGTGTCGATGTCGCACGCGCCGCCCTCGAAGTGCTGACGGACGAGGGTTCGGATGCCGTGACACACGCGCGGGTCGCCGAACTGGCTGGCTACTCCAAAACAACGCTGTACACGCACTGGCCGTCGCGGGTGGACCTGATAGTGCTCGCGGTGGATGCACTGGGCGAACTACCACACCACGAACGAAGCGGAGACCTGCGAGACGACATCATCGGCGAGCTGGTGGCCTTCCGCGGGGGCATCACCGAGATGCGCCTGGACCTCATCCTGACCGGTATGGCCCAGTGGGCGTCGGTCGAGGAAATGCGCGAGATCCGCGACAGGATCAACAACTCCGGCCAAAGCCAGATGCGCGCGATGCTCGGAGAACTCTTCGACGGTGCCGAACTCGAGGCAGCGCTGTCGATGCTCACCGGTGTGGTGGCATGTCCATCCATCATGTTCGGCGCACTGCCGGAAGACGACGTGATCGCCGCGGCAGTCGACATCGTGCTGCGCGGCGCGACCCATCGAAAGGCGTCGAAGCGGTAGCGGCATTGACCGGCCACGCCATTTGTGCGTGGCCTGAGCTGGCCCATCGTGCCGCGCCGGCCGCTATACCGGCGTAGAGTCGCGGTCACAGACAGCGAATTTGCTGTGCGTCGGGTTCTTCTAATGTGACGGCTTCGAGCCGATTTTTCCGTCATCGTTGCTTCTGCGGACACCTCGCTTCACCGATGCGGAGATGGTGCCCTCATGGATGACCGTAGATATTCCGAGCTGATCCGCAAAGCCATGGTGGGGTTGACCGAAAAAGCTGCCGGCCCAACAAAAATCGACGCGATTTTGCAGAACGTGACGAACGCGGCGGTCGAGTTGATTGCCGGCGTGCACTGCGCGGATGTTCTGCTGATCTCGGGTCCCGATCTATTTCGGTCGCTGGCGGCGACCTCACAGCTCGCCGTCGACCTCGACGGTATGCAGCGACGGTTCCGTGAGGGACCGTGTCTGGATGCTGCGGTCGGTCATTCGGTGATCTTGTGCAACGACCTGGGCACGGATCCGAGATGGCCTTCTTTTGCGAAGGCGGCCACAGCAGCTGGCGTTCGTGCCATGTTGTCGTTCCAGCTCTTCACCCACAACGGGCGAATGGGGGCATTGAATCTGTTCGGACTCACGCCCGATGCCTTTACCATCGAATCTGAAGCGTTGGGCGCAATGCTGGCGACCCACGTCGCGAACGCGTTCATCGCCGACGACAGAGAGTTGCAGTTCAAGTCCGCGCTCAGTAGCAGGGACGTCATCGGCCAGGCCAAAGGCATGATCATGGAACGATTCAACGTCGACGCTGTGCAGGCATTCGACCTACTGACCAAACTCTCCCAGCAATCCAACACCCGAGTGGCGGAGTTGGCCGCCGAACTGGTCTCCCGAGGATCAGGAGCGGCACCGCTGGCAGACCTCCTGGTACTCGATAAGCCCGAGTAGCGGCTCAGACCGGCCCGAGCCGCCGGAGCTGCGTCACGTGCGCCGGCGTGAGCTCTTCGAGACAGGTGACGCCGAGCAACTTCATGGTGCGAATCAACTGCGCGGACAAGATGTCGACGGCCCGTTGTACGCCGGCTTGGCCGCCGGCCATCAGCCCGTACAGG
>CBAAAS010000321.1:0-4635 GCA_964658855.1 uncultured Mycobacterium sp. | reverse complement strand
GTGCGCCGTCAGGGTTTCGAACCCCGGACCCGCTGATTAAGAGTCAGCTGCTCTACCAACTGAGCTAACGGCGCGTGCGTCCTACTGGACTGCGGTTGAGAGAATAACAGCCATTCTGCCGACGGGCGAAATCGTCGATCCGGGCATCGATCGCGGATCACTGTTACCAGTCGTCTACGCCTTAGAATACTCGGGAGTAACACCGCAACACATTTCGCGAGGGGGAAGAACGCAGGTGGCAGGTCGCTTTGTCAGTTCTCAGCATGCGTGCCGGCGGTGGCTGGCTGTGCTGATGGTGCCTTTCGCGGTGTTCGGCCTGGGGGCGTGCAGCGGCAACGGCAGCGCCCCGGCGCCCAAGGCCATCATGGACAAGGCCTCGCCGTTCGGTGACCTCTTAGTGCCCAAACTCACCACATCGGTGAACGACGGCGCTGTAGGCGTAGCGGTGGACAGCCCGGTGACGGTGAGCGCCGACAACGGTGTGCTGGCCTCGGTTGAGATGGTCAACGAGAACGGCGGCTCGGTCGACGGCCAACTCAGCCCCGACGGCGTGCGTTGGTCGACCAGCGAGCGGCTGGGCTACAACCGGCTCTACACGCTGACCGCCAAAGCCCGCGGGCTGGGCGGAGTGGCCACTCGGCAACTGTCATTTCAGACGCACTCGCCGCACAACCTGACGATGCCCTATGCCGCGCCGCGCGACGGCGAGGTGGTGGGTGTCGGCGAGCCGGTAGCGGTCCAGTTCGACGAGAACATCGGAAACCGCGCAGCCGCCGAGAAGGCGATCGTGGTCACCACCGATCCGCCTGTCGAAGGTGCGTTCTACTGGCTGAACAATCGCGAAGTGCGTTGGCGGCCCGAACATTTCTGGAAGCCGGGGACCAAGGTCTCCATCGCCGTCAACGCCTATGGTGTCGACCTGGGCGACGGCGTGTTCGGTCAGGACAACGCGCGGTCACAATTCACGGTCGGTGACGAGGTCATCGCGACCGCCGATGACAACACCAAGATGGTGACCGTGCGGGTGAACGGCAATGTGGTCAAGACCATGCCGACGTCGATGGGCAAGGACAGCACCCCCACCGCCAGCGGCACCTACATTCTCGGTGTGCGATTCGCGCACATGATCATGGACTCCTCGACGTATGGAGTACCGGCCAACTCGCCCAACGGATATCGCACCGAGGTGGACTTCGCCACCCAGATGTCCTACAGCGGAGTCTTCGTGCACTCAGCGCCCTGGTCGGTGGGCGCTCAAGGTCACACCAACACCAGCCACGGCTGCCTCAACGTGAGCCCGAGCAACGCGCAGTGGTTCTTCGAGAACACCAAACGCGGCGACGTCGTCGAGGTGCTCAACACCATCGGGCCGCCGCTGTCTGGCACCGAGGGGCTCGGCGACTGGAACATCCCGTGGGACCAGTGGCACGCCGGCAACGCCAAGGCGTGACACCGGTTCGCAACGCCACATTGGTTATCTGGCAACCTGATTCGCATTCAGTTCAGCGTCTGGACGCCTGACACGCCGACTTAGCGGCTCCTGCGTGCGGGCGAGTGTCCGCGCTCTTAGCCTTGCTGTATGCGTGGAACTCTCGGTGAGCGCGAGGCGGCAGAGGGTCGTAGTCGGCTGGCCGCATTTGGCGGAATTGTGTTGTGGCAGGTGGTCGGCGTCGCTGCCGGCGCAATCAGTTACGCGGCCGAGGCGGGTGGGTTCGAGCTCGAGATGCGGCGGGCGGCCTTGCGCAGCGAACTCAGGCGTCGCTGATGCCACGACTCGTGCAGCCGCGCGAGCATGGCCCGCATTGGGGTGACTGACGGGACTTGAACCCGCGACATCCAGGATCACAACCTGGCGCTCTACCAACTGAACTACAGCCACCATTGCCGCCCGACGATCAGCGGCGACGTTGATACTAACTGTTTGTGTCCCCGGCGGCCGAATCAGTTCCCTGCGGTGTGGGCGGTTCGACACCGAGCTTGTCGGCTACAGCGGTGATCTCGCTGGTCGTTGGGCCGGGCGGCGGCACGAAAGCCGTGCCGCGGTAGTACTGCAGCTCGCGAATGGACTCATGGATGTCAGCCAGGGCGCGGTGTGCCAGGCCTTTGGCGGGCTGGCCGTAGTAGATCCGCGGATACCAGCGGCGGCAAAGTTCTTTGATCGAGCTCACATCGATCATCCGGTAGTGCAGAAACGCGTCCAGGGCCGGCATGTCGCGGGCGATGAAGCCGCGGTCGGTAGCGATCGAGTTTCCGGCCAGCGGCGCCGTTTTCGCCTGTTTGACGTGTTTACGGATGTAATCGAGCACCG
The DNA here is from genome assembly GCA_964658855.1 of uncultured Mycobacterium sp. GTDB lineage: Bacteria > Actinomycetota > Actinomycetes > Mycobacteriales > Mycobacteriaceae > Mycobacterium. The sequence goes on along the minus strand of CBAAAS010000321.1, from coordinate 2,327 downwards.
CAGCCTCGGCGGTCGCGAGGTCCACGGTGGACGCCCGAACCTCTTCGATGAGGCCAGAGCGGGTGTGCATCTCGGTCACCACCTCGACCATCGAGTTCATTGCCGAATCGTCGGCGTGAATCACGACATCCACACCATCGCCGAGAACGTTCAGTTCGCTGTCGGTCACCAGGACGGCGATCTCGATCAACTTGTCCGAGCCCAGGTCCAGCCCGGTCATCTCGCAGTCGATCCACACCAGTTCGTCCCGCACAGAGTTCACAGTAGGCAAAGTTAGCTGGCTGCTCGCAGCCACCCCGGCTGAGCGGGTCGTCAGCAAGTAAGGTCGTGGGTTATCACCGACCACGACTTCCAGGGGAGAGGCAGCGGCCCAGTGAGCAGTGAATCGACAGAGACCCCGGCACAGCAGATCGCCAAGGGCTACGCCGTTCAAGGCGAGGCCCTGGAGTTGGGCACAGTGGTCGTCGACAATAAGGCTGACCCGACCGCGCAGATCGGCATCCCACTGGCCACGATCAACCGGCACGGCTTGGTGGCCGGCGCAACCGGTACCGGCAAGACCAAGACGCTGCAGGTGATCGCCGAGCAGCTCTCCGCGGCGGGTGTGCCCGTGCTGATGGCCGACGTCAAGGGCGACCTGTCGGGACTGTCGAAGCCCGGTGAGAGCAGCGACAGGATCACCGCGCGCGCGAAGGACACCGGCGACGATTGGTCACCGAGTGGCTTCCCGGTGGAGTTTCTGTCGTTGGGCACCAAGGGTATTGGTGTTCCCGTCCGAGCCACGATCGCCAGCTTCGGGCCGATCCTGCTGTCAAAAGTATTGAGCCTGAACAGCACTCAAGAATCGACCCTCGGTCTGATCTTCCACTGGGCCGAGTCGAAGCAGTACGAGCTGTTCAATCTGGCCGACCTGCGAGCGGTGATCAGCCACCTCACCAGCGACGAGGGCAAGGCCGATCTCAAGGACCTGGGCGGCGTTTCAGCCCAGACGGCTGGGGTCATCCTGCGTGCCCTCGTCAATCTGGAAGGCGAAGGCGGCGACACCTTTTTCGGCGAGCCGGAACTCGATCCCAACGTGTTGCTCAACAGCGACAACAAGACCCCCGCGACGATCTGGCTGCTGGAACTGGGCGACCAAGCCGCCCGCCCGGTGCTGTTCTCCACCTTCTTGATGTGGATCTTGTCCACGCTGTTCAAGTCGCTTCCCGAGGTCGGCGACATCGACAAACCCAAGCTGGTGTTCTTCTTCGACGAGGCGCACCTGCTGTTCGCCGACGCATCGAAAGCATTCCTGGACCAGGTGGAACAGACAGTGAAGCTGATCCGCTCCCGCGGCGTCGGCGTGTTCTTCTGCACCCAGCTGCCCACCGACATACCCAATGACGTGCTGTCGCAACTCGGCGCGCGCGTCCAGCACGCGCTGCGGGCATTCACGCCCGATGACCAGAAGGCACTGACCAGGACCGTCCGCACCTACCCGAAGACCGATGTCTACGACCTCGCATCGGCGCTGACGTCGCTGGGTATCGGCGAGGCGGTCGTGACTGTGCTGTCCGAGCGGGGAGCACCGACACCGGTCGCCTGGACCAGGCTGCGCTCACCGCGTTCGCTGATGGCCGCGATCGGCAATGACGCGATCAAGGCCGCGGCAAACGCCAGCCCACTGCAACAGAAATATGGCAAGACCGTCGATTCCCCGTCGGCCTACGAGAAGCTACAAGCCGAAAAGGCCAAGGCCCCAGCAGATCAGCCCGCAACAACAGGATCGAAGAACGCGCCGGAAGCCGCGAAAAAGCCGGGCTGGTTCAGTCGGTTCGTGAACAGCCGCGGCTTCCAGACCTTCCTCAAGGCGCTGGGCACCGAGATCATCCGCAACATGTTCGGTGGCGGCAGCAGCAAGCGCCGTCGCTAGCCGCCGCCCATCTTCTTGTAGAAGGTGCCGACAATCGGCGCGACGATGGCGCGTGGCGCGTACTGGCTGGCCGTCGACATAGCCTTGGAGGTCAAGCCGGGCACTATGCGCATTTTGTTGCGCGCCAACGCATCCAGCGACTTCTTTGCGGTGTATTCAGTGGAGATCCAGAGGAAGTCCGGCACCAGTTTCTCGACCATCGAGGCGTCGGCACTATCCGGCAGATCGGTGCGCACCGGGCCCGGCGCCAACACCGTCACGTGCACACCGGTTTTGCGCAGTTCTCCGCGCAGTGACTCGCTGAACGTGTTTGCGAATGCCTTGGTGGCCGCGTAGGTGGCGTTGTACGGAATCGGTGAGTTGCCCGCTGCCGAACCGGAAATCAAAATTCCGCCGGCCTTGCGCTCGATCATCC
>CBAAAS010000320.1:0-4645 GCA_964658855.1 uncultured Mycobacterium sp. | reverse complement strand
TGGTCTCGTTGCCGGCGCCGGACACCACGCTGACGTAGGTCAGCAGCTCCTCTCGGGTCAGTCGTCGCGTCACGCCCTTCTCGTCGACGAATTCGACGTTCAACAGGTCGGTCATGATGTCGTCGGAGGGATGCTCGGCCCGCCAGTCGATGAACTCACCGAAGAACTCGCCGGTGTTCATGCCGTCGTCGGCCAAGGTCATCGGTTTGCCGGCCTCGGTGCGCATTTGGTCGTTCGTCATGTCACGCGCGGCTTCCTGGTACTCCTCGGGAACCCCGAGCAGCATGCCGATCACCCGCATCGGCATCTGGGCGCCCAGGTCGCGGACGAAGTCGAAATTGCCGGAGCCGACGACGGGATCCAAACTGTGCTCGCAGAATTCGCGGATCTTGGGTTCCAGCGCGGTGATTTTTCGCGGCGTGAACATGCGGGCCAGCAGCTTGCGGTGCACGTCGTGGAGCGGCGGGTCCTCGAAGATGATCACGCCGGGTGGGATGTCGAGGTTGGCCTTGATCAGCTCGATGATGGCACCGCGGGCCGAACTGAAGGTCTGGTGATCGACGATCGCGTCGTCGACGTCGGCGAACCGGCTCAGCGCATAAAAATCGTGTTTCTCGTTGTAGTACAACGGCGCTTCTTCGCGAATCGCCCGGAACGCCTGGTACGGGTCGGCATTGATCTCCACGTCATACGGGTCGTAATAGACGCCGTCCGGTGCAGTCACTGTCACAGGGTCTCGCCTCTCGCCGCGCGCGCATCGTCGATAGCGCTCAGGATCTGCGGCAACTCTGTCACCGGGCGGCTACGAGTGTCAACGTCGGATCCATTTTCGCTACTTAGCATTCTTGCATATAGAGAATGACCTTCTCGTAATGGTTGCTTCGGTGCGATATGCGAACGACTTCGCGTCATGTGGCGACCAATTGGCTTTCGTCCCGCAAGCGCAATAGCGCCTCTTGCGCATACGACGCGACCAGTGCACCGTCCGCGGTCAGGACGTCGCCACGGCCGAAGCAGCGGCCGTGCGCCAACACCGGACTGTGCTGTCGCAGCAGCAGCCACTGGTCGGTGTGGAACGGCTGGTGGAACCACACGGTGTGCGAGGTGACGGCGGAGGTGAATTGTGTCCCGTTGCCGCGGTGGCTGTATCCCTCGAACGGGCGCAGCGCGGTGCCGATGAGGGTGAGGTCGGTGGCATAGGCGGTCAATGCCGGCGCCAGCGCGATGTCGACGGGCGGTGTCCGCATCCAGACCTCGAGTTTCGGCGGACCGGTGGCCGCGGCGCCGAGATCCTGAGCGCAGCGGGTTTCCCACGGGATCAGGTCGAGTTCGACTCGATGAGCCGCGTCCAACAGCGTCGAAATCGATTCGCAGTCTTGGTTTTCCGGGCCGTCCTCGCTTGCGTGCATGGAGACCGCGGCACTGGCCAGCACGGCGTGCGGTTGATCCGCGGTGATGGTCAACGAGGCAAACGATCGGCCCTCATGTTGACGGGTCGACCGGTAGCGAACGGGCTCGGCGGCCCTGCCCTCTCGCGCGAAGACCGCGTGCAGTGACTTGACGGTTTTCTCGGGGCAGGCCAGCGCTGCGGCCCGGATGAACTGCCCGAGCAACTGCCCACCGAACACGCGGTGATAGTCCAACTGTTGACTGACGCCATCGAACGTCACGACCCCGTCGATGTCGGGTGAATCGCTCGCGCGGTGCAGATCCAGGCAGCCGAGCAGGTCGGTCCAGAGGTCGAGCACGCGGTCAGTGTAATTTAAATTCTCGCTGACCGGTAAGCCGATTCTCGGATCGCTAGGAGCCGATGAATCCCTGCGAGCAGAAGTCCCAGACCTCGTCGGCAGTGATGGGGTGAACGGTTGCCTCGTCGGGGCCGCCGCTGGATTGCGCGATGAACATCACCGTCTGCATGGTCATTGCGGCCATCCGCTTCGCGTTGACGCCTGCGCGCAGTTCGCCGGCCTCGCTGGCGGCTTCCATCAGCTCGGTGAGCAAAGTCACCAAAGGCGCGTGGGCGATCTTGACCTCGTCCGGATGTGAGACCAGGAGTCGCGGGGCAAAGTCGGTAAATAGCGGCCGTTTGGCGGTCGGGTCCGGGCGGGAAGCCTCGAACAGCAACTCCACGGCAACCTTCAGCCGCTTGATCGGGGCATCGTGGTTGGCCGTCGCGGCGCGAATCTGCTCTGACGAACGACTCAAGGCATCCTCGAAGAGCGCCAGCAGAAGTTCGTGTTTGCCGTCGAACTGCAGGTAGAAGCTGCGAAGCGACTGCCGCGAGCGATCGACCACTTCTTGGACGGTGAAGTCCGTGCTGCCCTTTTCGATGATGATGGACTGCGCCGCATCCAGGAAGCGTTGAACGCGCTGCGCGGCCCGCAACTTCGCCGTCTTGATCGACCGTTCGACGGCGCGTTGTTTCCAGGCCGGCTCTTCGCTGGGGCTGGTCACGGGCGGCTCAGACGACTGCCGCGGGGGGAGAACATGGTTGGACTGTACCGGAGAACGTCGTGTCATTGCTGTGCTCTCTCCCTCGCGGGACGACGTGTCTGAGATTGTAACTTCCTATTCGCGAGAATAGTATTCTCTAGCCGCGCTGCGGGGAAGCGGAATGCGAATTACGCCGATCCCGAGACCTTTCGGGCAACCGGCTCAGAGCTGGGCAAGTCGCGGCGCAAACCCCTTGGCGCGCAGAGTCGCTCCGGCTTCGCGCGTCAGCTCGCGAGAGCTGCCCAGCATGGCGTCCAGGACCAACACTCGTTTGATGTGCCGGTGCAGCTCATGCTCAGCGGTGAAACCGATACCGCCAAGCACTTGCTGACAGTGCCGCGAGGCGGTCAACGCCGCCTGTCCGGCGGCGGCCTTGGCGAGCAGGAAGCTCAGTTCATCCGGCTCAGCCGCAGCGGCGACCAGGGTGCCTTCTGCGCCCTCGATGGCGACCAGCGTCTCGGCCAGCCGATGCCGGATCGCCTGGAAGGACGCGACAGGCCGACCGAACTGCGTGCGGTCCAGCGCGTGCCGGCGTGCCAGTGCCAGCATCGCGCGGCCGGCACCCACCAGCCACCAGCCCAGCGCATGTCGTCCTGCCGCGACCGGCACCGAATCACCTTGCGCGACGCGGTGTATCGGTAGGTCGTCACCCAGCGCCGTGCTCGGTTGGTCGGTGCGCTCCCACACGATCCAGGAACCACCCGCGTACGGCAGCGGCACGGTGCCACCGCCATCGCGGCCGGCCGCACGAAGTATGACGTCGTTCAGCAGGGGTGCGTGGGCGCCGGTTTCACCGAGCAGCCGGAACACCAAAGGGACCGCGGCGTCCGGCATTTCGTCGAGCATCTCCAGCCAGCCCAGTTCGGCCAGCGCGGCGTCGAGCTGCTGGCCCGATCCCGTCGTCATCGTCTTACGCAGGCCGTCTTCGAGCAGCTGCAAGGATTCGCCGTCCACATTCACTCCTTGCCCAGATCCAGTAGCCGGCGAGCGATGATGTTGCGCTGGATCTCGGCGGTGCCGCCGTAGATGGTCGCCGCTCGGGAGTAGAGGAACTCGGACCGCCACGGAGTGTCGTCGAGCTCCAGTGTGCCTGGCAGCAGATCACGGACGGTGTCGTAGAGCTTTTGCTCGGCGCCTGCCAGCAGCACCTTGTCGATGGAGGTGTCAGGGCCGAGTCGGGCCCCGTCGAGCAACCGGTGCTGAGTGCCCCGAGATCGGCACCGCAACGTATGAAGCGCGAGATACGCTGCGCCCAGCTCGTATTCGTCAGGATCGGATGCCTGCGCGATCAGCTCATCGAAGCGCGAGTAGAGATAGGCGATTCGCTGCCAGAAACAACTGGACCGCTCATACGGCAGCAGGTCCATCGCGAGCCGCCAGCCGTCTCCGGGCTGGCCGAGCATTCGGCTCGCCGGGACGACGACGTCGTCGTAGTAGACCTCGCAGAATTCGTCGACCCCGTGCATGGTCTGCAGCGGCCGAATCGTGATGCCCGGGGTATCCAGATCGACGAAGAACGCGGTGATCCCGTCGTAGCCGGGTGCCGTGCGGGTGAGCAGCACACACCGGGTGGAGAACTGGGCGAAGCTGGTCCAGACCTTCTGCCCGTTGACGACCCAGTTGTCACCGTCTTGGACCGCACGGGTGGTCAGGGAGGCCAGGTCGCTACCCGATCCCGGCTCGGAAAATCCTTGGCACCATTGCTCTTCGCCCCGCAGTAGTCGCGGCACCATTTCGGCCGCCAGTTCCGCGGGGGCGTAGTCGATCATGGTCGGGGTGAGCACTTCGAGCATCGAGTAGGGGCCCGGTTCGGCGAGACGGCGGCCGACCACCTCTTCGCCGACGACCGCGCGCAGTATTGCCGGACCGCCCAATCCGCCGACTTCTTCCGGCCAGCCGTGGCGCATCCAGTCGGCGTCATAAAGCGCCCGGAGCACCCGGGCGTATTGCCGCATATGGCCGTCCAGTGAGTGATCCGGCCCGGGCGTCAGGTCGTGTTCGTCGAGCCAGGCCCGAAGATCCGTCCGGAACTGCTCGACCTTCATGCAGGCGGGCGTCCTACTGCATGCGGACGGCCGGAGTCGTGCACGCCGCTACGCCGGATGAACGTCATGGCACGGGTTTTCAGCCGCCACCCGTCGTCAGTCCGCAC
>CBAAAS010000319.1:0-4652 GCA_964658855.1 uncultured Mycobacterium sp. | reverse complement strand
CATCGCTGCCCAGTGTCGTGCCGCGGGACAGTCGGTTGCTGATCGGGTTGAGCGCTACCGCGCCGCCGGAGACGAACGTCTTGTCGTCGCGCAGGACGGCCCTGCACTCGCTGAACCGCGGCAGCGCGAAGACGCGCTGTTTGGGTAGCCACACCACGGCTCCGAGTTCGCGCAGCCGGGCGTAATGCGGGTAGGGGTCGATGATGGCCTTGGTCGCGTAGATATCCGGCCGATAGTGTGGAATTCCTCGGGCTGGACTGAACTTCGATGATCCTGGGATGAGTGCTCTCATTTTCTCTCGGCCATGGGGACCGAGGTCTGCCGGCGTGGCTGGTAGGTCGGCGTGAGCCGCGCCAGGGCGTCGCAGAGGGGCCGTAGACGGGTGCCGGCCTGCATGACGGTCCGGTCGGGCCGGACAACAGCGGCCAAGGCCCGACCACTGCGCAACCACTGAGCCAACTCGGTTCCCGGTTGCGCGGTGATGACCGTGGCGCCCCGCAACTGCAACTCTTGCAATCGCGATGGCTCCAGTGGCTTGGCGGTGACGAGTGCGAATCCGTTGCCCAATCGGGCATCCAGCCGTACCGCATCGTCGACGGCGGGATTTGGACACAAGGTGCCGGCCAGCCCGTGCAGTCGCCACGATTTGACGATCAGGGCCGAGCGGCGCAGCGGCGGTGTGCTGCTGTCTACCAGCCGGGTACGCACGCCGGGAATCAAATGCAACCGCTGGGCCAGCGATCGACGAATCACGTTACCAAGTCGGCCTCCGGCGGTCATCGCCCAACCCATCCCCAATGCCAAACGAATCATCAAGCGCGCATGCGGTTTTCGTTCCGCCTCGTAAGTATCCAGGATGCTGACCGGCAGGACGTTGTCGATTACGGCGGCCAACTTCCAGGCCAGGTTCATTGCGTCGCGCATACCGCTTCCCATCCCCTGCCCGATGAACGGTGGGGTCAGGTGAACGGCGTCGCCGAGAATGAATACGTTGCGGTCACGCCACCGATCGGCCAGCTGAGCACGGAACGTGTACTCGGCAACGCGCACGACATCGAGTCGCCCGTCGTCAATGCCGTTAACCCACGGCCCAATCAGCCGCCGCAGCGCAGTCAGCGTCCGGTAGTCGTCGACGCTCTCTCCGGGCAGCAGTCGGAACTCCCACCGGTAGCGGGTCGGCCCAATCCTCATGTAGGTTGCGGCGCGCACTGGGTCGCAAACCTGGTGAACACCGTCCCATTGGTCCAACTCGGCCTCGGTCGCGACGTCGGCGACCAACCAGCGCTGCTCGAAACCGAGGTCGTCCATCTCGGTGCCGATCGAGGTCCGCGTAATGCTTTTGGCGCCATCGCAACCCAAGACATAGTCGGCTTCGACCTGATGCCGCTCGCCGGTTGACCGTTCGGTGAACGTGACGTGGACGCGGTCGTGATCGAGCTGACTGATGTTGGTGACCTCGACGTCACCGCGCAGTTCCGCTTCGGGGTACTTCTTGAGGTTGGCTCGCAAGAGCGCCTCCAGCTCGGGCTGGTCGAACATGTTGGCCTGGGGGTAGCCGTGGCGACTGTCGTCGGCATCGCGCCGAAACTCGGCCAGCAGGCGGAAATCGTGGTCCAGCAGCCGTAGCCCCATCGACGGCCGGGAGATCTCCGAGAATTCCGCGCTGACTCCTAGACGGGCAATGATGCGGTGGACTTCGTCGTCGAGGTGCACAGCTCGAGGCTGCGGATACGCACTTGAATAGCGGTCCAGCACCAAGCATCGAATCCCGTACTGGGCCAAAAGGGTTGCTGCCGTGATCCCGGTTGGACCAGCACCGACGACAAGTACCGGCACAGATGCCTCAGCGGTGACGGTCATGTGGGTTCCGGCGCGCCGATAAAGGCATACTTCACGGAGTTTCGTTGTCCGCCAAGATCTATGGTGCCGTCGTCGGTCGCGACGGTGGCTTCGACGACATCGCCGTCATGTAGGTACTTCGGGTTCTTTGCTTGCCGACCGAAGAACGCCTTCCACTTGATCGCCGGCGGCAGCAAGGATCCGATGATCTCGATCGGTTTGGGCGGAGCGCTGAGCGCAGTGCCGACCGGGGTACCGGTCAGAACCAGGTCACCCGCGTCGAGGCGCTGGAATCGGGTCAACGCCTGCAACGCTTCTACGGGCGGGTAGATCATGTCGCCGTCGACGATAATGTCCTGACGCACTTCGCCATTGACCCGCAACCGGAGCCGCAAGTCACCGAACCGCTTGAGCTCGTCGGCATCGAGCAGTACCAGCCTTGGACCGACGGGGGTGAACGTCGGATACGACTTCGACTCGTAGAACTGGGTTTTCGGCAATTGGACGTCACGCGCAGAGACATCGTTGGTCACCACCAGACCAGCGATGTAGTCCGCGAGATTCGCTTCGGTGACCACGGTGCCTACCGGCATGTCGCGGCCGATGACCAGGCCGATCTCGACCTCGTAGTCGAGGAAGCGGACGTGGGCGGGCTTGACTATGTCGTCGAATGGGCCCGCGATCGAGCCTGAGGCCTTGCGGAAGAACGTCAGCGGGGTCGAGGCGGGATCCATTCCCGCGTCTTTGACATGAGACGCGAAGTTGGTCATCTGCGCGACTACCCGGCACGGCGCAGTGACCGGCGAAGCCAGCGTGAGGCTGTCCAGCGGCACAGTGTCCGACGCGGATGTGGCGGCGGCTTCGATGGCCGCGCGGTCGGCAAGCAACTCCTGGGTGGTGGCCGCGTCGCCGGCGATCTTGTTCGCACCGGATTCGGTGACCACCCACCAGGCGTCGTCGGCACGCACGATCGAGATTGTCATGAGCTGGCTACTTTCATCATCCCGACAAGTCGCCGGAGATCGAATTCGTTGTGTTCGCGGAGGCCGCCGATCATCGAGCGCGCCTCGTGAGGCAGAGATTTGGGATTGATACCGAGGAAGTCCTTGGTCGCTGGCGGCCCCCACTGCGACAGTCCCGACGAGGTGAACGGCGCCCAGCCAGGTTCCAGTGTGGAGTCGAACATGTCGCCATCGGTGAAGTGCTCCACCATGAGCCCGTCGGGGTCACGCCAATAGTCGAAGATCTGGCTGCCCTGGATATGTCGGCCGACACCCCACGACCGTTGATAGCCATGGTCTTTGAGGTGCTCACCACCGGCGGCCAAGGTGTCGAGATCGCAGACTTGATAGGCCGAATGAACGTAACGGTTGGTCGGTCCCAACGCTATCGCCAGGGTGTGATGGTCGGCCGGAGTCGAGCCGTGGTCGCAGCGGATGAAACTCATCGTCGGCCCGCGCTCGCGCTGACCTGGGAAGTACAGGAAGTCGCTGACGATCATGCCGAAGTGATCCAGGTACCAGTCCAGCACCTGAAGATATTTCGCCGTCTGCAGAACCACATGCCCGAGCCTCTGCACGCGCGCAGGCTCCCTGGGCGGGCGCTGGGTGGTGTTCGCGCGCCGTACGTCGTTCCCGAAGTTGACGGTGCGCGGCGACTGATGCGGAAGGGCCACGTGCTCGTTCGTCCGGGTGACCACACGCACGGGGAGACCGCTTGGATCAGTGAGGTCGATCGCCAGGCCTCCGATCGTTTCAGGCAGGGCTCGAGTGCGGACGCCGGTGGCACCGGCCAGGCGTTGCAGGTCGGCTTCGTCGGCGGCCCGCAACGCCATCCCGACGAACCGTGAGGACGGTCCGCGCCGAATCAGCACGCATGGGGCGCCGGCATCGGTGCCCCGCAGCTGAAGCTCGTCGCTGGTGCGCAACAACGTCGAGAAGCCGAACACGTGTGCAAACTGCTCGGCGCGCGCCAGGTCTGGCTTGCAGAATTCCAGCCAGGCGAGAGCACTGACCTTGATCACCGGGTTTCGTGACCGGCCCAGGTGTTCTCCGCTTCGGCGGCCCTGGTCGCTGTGCAGGTCTTTGTGAGCGCTCACTGCGCCGCCCATGCCGAACTCCTCCATTGACTGACGAAATCGTCACATGCGACGGTACGCTCAGTCAAGAGGATTTGACGAAATCCTCAGAAGTGATCCGATCGGTTAAGATCGCCGCGCGGGAAGGAGGTTGGGGTGGCAGCGGAAACGGTCGGCCAACCCGCGGAGTTACCGAATCGCCTGGAGCGACGCAAGCAACGAACCCGCGCCGCGTTGATCCAGGCTGCACAGGTCTTCATCGGCGCGGGCAAGTTGAACGCGCCGATCTTGGAGATTACCCAGGCGGCAGACGTCGGGATGGGTTCCTTCTACAACTACTTCGACAGCAAGGACGAACTCTTCGCCGCCGCTCTCAACGAGGTCCTCGACGCACACGGCGCCCTGCTCGACAGGGTCACCGAATCGCTTGATGATCCTGCGGAGACCTTCGCGTGCAGCTTCCGGCTCACGGGTCGGCTGTTTCGGCGGCGCCCCCAGGAAAGCCGAGTGCTCCTTGCCACCGGCGTTTTGCTGACGTCGGCCGATCGGGGTCTTGCGCCGAGGGCACTGCGCGATATCGTCGCGGCCATTCGCGCCAAGAGATTTCGCATCGACGATCCCACATTGGCGCTCGCCCTCGCAGGGGGTGCACTGATGGGGTTGGGTCAACTGCTAGCCGCCGAACCTGATCGTGACGACGCTCAGGCAACGGATCTCGTCGCCGAAGACATGCTGC
>CBAAAS010000318.1:0-4655 GCA_964658855.1 uncultured Mycobacterium sp. | reverse complement strand
GTTTCACCGCTGAATCGGTTGCGCAGCTCGACCTTTCCGTCAGCCCAGCCGCGGCCCACTACGACGATCCATGGCACACCGAGCAACTCGGCATCTTTGAACTTCACGCCGGGTGATGCCGTCCGGTCGTCGAGCAGTACCTCGACGCCCAGCCGATCCAGCTCGGTGGCCAACGCGGTAGCGCCGGTCCGCGCTTCGGCGTCCTTGTTGGCGATCACCAGGTGGACGTCGAACGGCGACACCTCCGACGGCCAGCGCAGCCCGAGCTCGTCGTGCTGCTGCTCGGCGATGACCGCCACCAGTCGCGAGACCCCGACTCCGTAGGAGCCCATGGTCAGTCGGACCGGCTTGCCGTTCTCGCCGAGTACATCGACGGTGAAGGCGTCGGTGTACTTGCGGCCGAGCTGGAAAATGTGGCCGATCTCGATCCCACGCGCGGCGACCAATGTGCCCCGGCCGTCCGGAGACAGATCGCCGTCGCGCACCTCGGCGGCCTCGATGGTTCCGTCGGCGATGAAGTCACGACCGGCCACCAAGCCGACGACATGCTTGCCCTGCTCATCCGCGCCGGTGATCCAGCTGCTGCCATCCACTACCCGTGGATCCACCAGATATCGAACACCGTTGTCCAGCAGTGCTTTCGGGCCGATGTATCCCTTGACCAGGAAAGAGTGCTTGGCGAAGTCGGCGTCGTCGAGCAACGCGTACTCGACCGGGTCGAGCGCGGCACCCAGCCGTTTGTCGTCGACCTCGCGGTCACCGGGCACACCGATGCCCAGCAGCTCCCAGTCGCCACCCGGTTGACGCACCTTGAGTAGGACGTTCTTCAGGGTGTCGGCGGCTGTGACAGTGCGACCAAGATCGGCGCCGTTGGCCCACTCGACCAGTGTCGCGATGGTCGGGGTGTTACCGGTGTCGTGGACCACCGCGTCGGGTTGTCCGTCGATGGGCAGGCTTTCCGGCCGCGCGGTGATGACGGCCTCGACGTTGGCCGCGTAACCGGATTCCGGGCACCGCACGAAGGTGTCCTCGCCGATCGGGCTCTCGGCCAGGAATTCCTCGGAGGCCGAGCCTCCCATCGCGCCCGATACCGCGGACACGATCACATAGTCGATGTGGAGCCGACCGAAGATGCGTTGATAGGCCTCGCGGTGTGCGTGGTAGGCGTTCTTGAGGCCGCTGTCGTCGATGTCGAAGGAATAGGAGTCCTTCATGATGAACTCGCGGCCACGCAGGATGCCGGCCCGTGGACGCGCCTCATCGCGGTATTTGGTCTGGATTTGGTACACCGTCAGCGGAAAGTCCTTGTACGAGCTGTACTCGCCCTTGACCGTCAAGGCGAAGAGCTCTTCGTGGGTGGGCCCGAGCATGTAGTCGTTGCCCCGACGGTCCTTGAGCCGGAACACACCGTCGCCGTATTCGGTCCACCGGTTCGTGGTCTCGTACGGCGCGCGCGGCAGCAGCGCTGGGAACAGGATCTCCTGGCCGCCGATCGCGTTCATTTCTTCGCGTACGACCCGTTCGATCTTGCGCAGCACCCGCAGACCCAGCGGCAGCCAGCTGTAGAGTCCCGGCGCGATCGGCCGCACGTAGCCGGCGCGGATCAGCAGCTTGTGGCTGGCTACTTCAGCATCGGCGGGGGCGTCGCGCAGGGTGCGCAAGAACAGCTCGGACATCCGGGTGATCACAGCGCGCAAGCCTAGCCGCGATTGCCCGCCCGACGACGATGCGGGCCGCGCCGGCCCGCTGAGGAGTCGGGCAATGCAACTACAGCGCGGCTGACGGCCGGGCGAAGCGGGTCGAGGCCGTCAAGCCCTGTAGTAGTTATTAACCGCCAGATAGCAACCACGGCTGCGATCCGCGAGGGATGACAGCCCTGGCTTCTGGTTGGTGATGCCTAGAGCTAGAGCTCGCCGGCGTCGATAGCGTCCTTGACTTCCTGCGCGTGCGCCACCTGCTCGGCGGTGTAGCCGATCAGCAGGGACACCCCGCCGACGATGACGGCCACGCCGGCCACCCACAGCAATCCGTAGGTATAGCCCTGGTCGAGGGCGTGCAGCTGAGGCTTGGTCATGTTCTTCACCGGGCCGTTGGTGCCACCCAGGTACAGCGTGCGCGACGTAATGACGGCCTGGATGACAGCAAGAACGACTGGGCCACCGAGGTTCTGCAGCATCAACACGATCGCCGACGTCGGCCCGATCTGGTCGAAACCGACACCCGCGATCGCCGCCAGCGCCACCGGGACCACGATCATCCCGATCCCGATGCCTGCGATCACGACGGGCACGATGAGGTTCGGGAAATACGGCATTGCGCCGTTGAAGGTCGACCCGTAGACCATCGCGCCGACCACGAGCGCTCCGCCGGCGATGACTACGACGCGCGGCTGGAAGCGGGACACCAGCTGCGACGAACCGGCCAGGCCGATGCCCATCGCAATCGCGAACGGGATGAAGCCGACTCCGGCACGCAGGGCGCTGTAGCCCATGATGTCCTGCACGTAAAGGGCGACCAGCACGGTGACGGTGAACAAGACACCACCGGCCATGAAGATCGCCACGAAGGTAGCCAGCCGGTTGCGGTCGAAGAACAAGTTAAGGGGAACGACGGGGTTCTCGGCCTTGCGCTCCGCGAGCGCGAACCCGACGAATGCACTGAGCGCCACCGCGGCCGAACCAAGCGTGGTGAACGAAACCCAGCCCGCTTCGGGTCCCGAGGAGAAGGCGAACACCGCGGCGGTGCAGCCAAGGGTGGCCAGCACCGCGCCGGCCGCGTCGAGCTTCATCCGCTCGCGGTTGGTTTCCCGCAGCGCAGTGCGGGCCAGGTAGATCATCACCAGCCCGATCGGCACGTTCACCAAAAACGCCAGCCGCCATGACACCTCGGTCAGCGCCCCGCCGACAACCAGGCCCATCACGGACCCGACTCCGGTCATCGCGCCGAATACCGCGATCGCGGCGTTGCGCGCCGGTCCCTTGGCGAATGTGGTGGCGACCAGCGCGAAGCCGGTCGGCGAGGCGATAGCAGCCCCCACGCCCTGCAACAGTCGGGCAATCACCAGCGTGACGTCGTCCCAGGCGACACCGCACAGTGCGGAGGCGATGGTGAACAGGGTGACGCCGACGATGAAGGTCCGCTTGCGGCCGATGGTGTCGCCGAGGCGGCCACCCAGCAGCATCAAACCGCCGAAGGTCAGCACGTAAGCGGTGATCACCCAGCTACGGCCGGCGTCAGACAGGCTCAGCTCGTTCTGGATTTTGGGAAGGGCGACGATCGCGATGGTGCCGTCCATGGTCGCCATCAGCTGCATACCGGCGATTGCGATTACAGCGGTGAAGAATCGCCGCGTCGGCATCCACGGTGTCGACACGGTGTTCGACGTGGACTCGGCGGTCTTTTCTGGGTGCGTTTCGGGCATTTGAACTGCTCGCTTCGAGGGTTCAGTCGTCCATTTTTGGACAGCCCGCTCTGCATCGTTGAGAGCCGTCATAAGAACTTACCCTACAGTAATCTTAGGGATCTTTTAAATGCCGAAGGCCGCCACAGACCCGATAACGACGATCGCGGGAGGTCGGATGCCCTCCGAACGGATCTTCTCCGGCGCGTCCGCCAGCGTGGCCCGCAATGTGTGCTCAGCGGCAGTCGTACCCTGCTGAACCACAACAACCGGTGTATCCGCAGGTCGGCCGCCCTTTAGCAGGACCTCGGCGAAGAGTTCGATGCGTTCGACGGCCATCAGCAAAACGATCGTCCCGGTCATGGCTGCTAATGCATCCCAATTCACTAACGATTCGGGATGGTCCGGCGCAAGGTGTCCGCTGACCACCACAAACTCGTGGTTGATCGCGCGATGAGTGACGGGCACACCCGCGGATGCGGGCACCGCTATGGCACTTGTCACACCCGGCACAACCGTGACAGGGATGCCTGCTTCGACACACGCCAGCACTTCCTCGTAACCACGGGCGAACACGAACGGGTCGCCGCCCTTGAGGCGCACCACGAAGTGACCGGCCCGGGCCCGGTCGATCATCACTGAGTTGATGGCGTCCTGGGCCATCGCCCGCCCGTAGGGAATCTTGGCGGCGTCGATCACCTCGACGTTCGGCGCCAGTTCGGCGAGCAGTTCCGGCGGCGCCAGTCGGTCGGCGACGACGACGTCGGCCTGGGCGAGCAGTCGCCGGCCCCGCACGGTGATCAGTTCGGGATCGCCGGGTCCACCGCCGATCAGCGCCACGCCACCGCGGACCACGTCGTTGCTCTCGAAGCTCTCCGGGGAAATCACGCCCTGCTGCAGAGCCTCGCGGATCGCGGACCGGATGCCTGCCGAGCGGCGGTGTTCGCCGCCGGCCAGGACTCCGACCGACAGACCGGCGTACTCGAAGGACGCCGGGGTCACCGCGCTGCCGTCGATCGCGATGTCGGCCCGGACGCAGAAGATTCGGTGGCGGTCCGCCTCGGCGACGATCGCCTCGTTCACCTGCGCGTCGTCGGTGGCCGCGATCGCGTACCAAGCGCCGGTCAGGTCGCCGTCTTGGTAGTCGCGCAACGACAACGTGATCCCGGTCATCGCCTCGACCGAGCGGGTGGCGCTGCGGCTGACCACGTGCACGTCTGCGCCGCTGGCCACCAGAAGCGGCAGCCGACGCTGG
>CBAAAS010000317.1:0-4657 GCA_964658855.1 uncultured Mycobacterium sp. | reverse complement strand
CGCTTCGGGGTCAGCCTGTTGTCCGCCGCAGGCCACAGTGGGCGGCCACATGACACGGACGCGCCCAGTGACCAATGATCAACTCCCCCAACCCTTCGCTTTGCCGCGGATGTCACGGTAAGCGGATTCGAGCCGCGACCCCGACGCCGCAATCACCGGCGGCGCCGGGGTCGCCTATCGGCAAGGCTCTCGTCGCCTTCGCGCAACGGCCCACCGCGTCGTCGCCGCTAATCGCAAAGGATCTAATCGAATCGCACGGGGTCGCCGCGCAGGGGGCACACGGCCAATGCTGTTATCGTTCAGCGCCGCCGTCGCCCGAGACGCCCGTCTGGACGTGCGTCTGGCCACCGATGTCGGTAATGGTGCCGTGTTCGAATGTGGACTCGGTGCCGCCGGCGACGGGGTGCCCGTCGCTGGTGGGATAGCCGAGCGAGCCTGCTGGGCCACCGTCCGTATTCCACGTCCAAAGTATCTGGCCCGCAATGGAATGTGCGCCGGTATGGGGCGTCCAGTAAATACTTCCATGTTGAAACTCGTTGAATCGGCCGCTATCTGGCGCTGCCCGCTCACTCGAGGTCGGTTCCCCGAGCCAACCGCTGGGGCCGCCGGTGTCCTGATACTTCTCAAGAATCGCTCCTTGAACAACGAAATATCCTGCCGCCGTGCCGACTCGGCTGGTGGAGACGGAACTCGTCACGTTGGCGGTGTCGCCGGCCGGCGACTGCGAACAGCCTGCGACCAGAACAACTCCGGTGAGAACGATCAGGAGGCCATGGGAGTGCGAACGTGTCGGTACCACCGGTACACGGTACCGCGGGTAGCGCCGCAAGTCACCCCCATTACGGTCGCCGGTTACCCGGTATCGACACGCGAGATCTATTCGCTCCCAGTAATTTTGGCCGCTGTCTCAAATCGGCATGCCTGTTGTCGAATCGTCGCAGCACACGGGGATTTCGGCCCACTCCCAAGACCGACTCGCCGTCTCATTGTGAGACACCGCAACGGGCAGGTGGCAATCATCTGTGCACGACGCCTGATTCACGTCGGGCGGAAAGCGCGGGCGAATCGTTGTGCTAATGAGCGTTCTTCGGCCGGATCATCGAGCGGGTAGTCGAGCAGCGACCAGATGATCCGAACCAGCATCTTGGCGGCGATGCGGTCCTCGAGCGGAGACGGTGCCGAACACAAATCGCTGGGAGCAATCGACTCTGGAACCGCGAGGTACTGGCTCATCTGTTCGCGGTCCACGTTTTTGATCACATCGAGAAGTATCGGGTCGGCACGAATCCCGTTGACGGTGACCAAGATCGACTCGACGACGCGCTCGTCGCCAGTGAGTGCAGCGGTGGCACGCCGGACAGCTGCGGTGACGGGGATACTGCGCTGCCGGACCAGGGCGTCGAAGATCGCGGGGCGCCCACCCATGTAGCGGTACAGCGTCGCGCGCGAACAACCGACCCGCTGGCAGATGTCTTCAGTGGTGACATTGGCGGGTCCGCGTTCGGAGATGAGAAGGGTTGCAGCTTCCAAGATCCGGGCTTGTGACGCCTCGCGGCGGGTGCCGCCGGCAAGCCAGTCCCGGGAAGCGCCAAACGCCCCGTCGGCGGTCTGCCGCTGCGCAGCGCTCATGCCGCGCTGAAGGCGGTGTAGATCATGCGTCCGTACAGTTCCCCCAGATCCTCTGCGCCCCAGGGGTTGGACGTGTCCAGCAGGCAACGGACGGCTGCCTCGCACGATGAGAGGAAAAATTCGATGAGCGCAGGCAATTTGCTGTCGGCATCGTCGATCCCCCACCAGCGCGTCAGCGCCGGGGCGAGCATGGCCGCCGTGGCCTCGGCCATCTGCGCCCGCACCCGCAGGAACCGACCTTTGACCGCCGGGTCGGGTCCGGCCGAAAACACCACCCGCCAAGAGTCGGGTCGCTCCGCCACCCCCCGCAGCATCGACTGGAAACCGACGATGAATGCCGACTCGCGCTTGTGGCCTCGAGCGGCATCCAACGCGGAGATCAGCGCGCCCTGCAACGCCTCAGTTTCCCGCTCGAGCAGCGCGGTAATGATCTCGACCCGATCAGCGAAGCACGCATAAATCACCGGTCGGGTGACCTGGAGGCGGTCCGCGACGGAACCTACCGTCACCTGACCCACACCCTGCTCGACCGTGATCGCCAACGCGGCGTCCAGCACCTGCGGGCGGCGACGTTCGGGACCCAGGTGGCGCGCCCGGTTGCGGGCCGTGGAGGTGGCGGCGGCGTTGGGCATGTCACCGAATCTAACACGCGACACTTCGGGACTGTAGGAAATTACTTCACACTTGTAGATTCGTTGCATTCGCGGAAAAGACCGCCCTCGGACGTGCATGTCGAGAAATCGCGGATTGACATCAGTCGCTCCCTGTCGTACCAATAAGACATGACAGCAACTTTGTCTCACGCGCCGCAGTTCCGACTCGCGACCGCCGAGACGTGGGCCGACCCCTGGCCGATGTACCGCGCGCTGCGCGACCACGACCCGGTGCACCATGTGGTTCCGCCCACCAAGCCCGACGACGATTACTACGTGCTGACCAGGCACGCCGACATCTGGGCGGCCGCTCGCGATCATGAAACGTTCTCCTCGGCACAGGGCCTGACCGTCAACTACGGCGACCTGGAAATGATTGGGCTCAAAGACAATCCACCGATGGTGATGACGGATCCACCGGTGCACACCGAGTTCCGCAAGCTGGTTGCCCGCGGGTTCACCCCGCGACAGGTGGAGGCGGTGGAGCCCAAGGTGCGTGAGTTCGTCGTCGAACGCCTCGACCGGCTCATCGCCAACGGCGGCGGTGACATCGTCGCCGAGCTGTTCAAGCCGCTGCCGTCGATGGTCGTGGCGCACTACCTCGGTGTCCCGGAAGAAGACCGCGGACAGTTCGACGGCTGGACCGAAGCCATCGTCGCGGCCAACACCGCCGAAGGCGGCATCGCCTCCGCGCTGGAAACCGTTGGCGAGGCGATCGGATCGATGATGGCGTATTTCACCCATCTGATCGAACGTCGCCGCATCGACCCCGAAGACGACACCATCTCGCATCTGGTCGCTGCGGGTGTCGGCGCCGACGGCGACATCGCCGGCGTGCTGTCCGTCTTGGCCTTCACCTTCACGATGGTCACCGGCGGAAACGACACCACCACCGGAATGCTCGGCGGTTCGGTGCAACTGCTGCATCAGCGACCCGACCAGCGGCGTCTGCTGGTCGAGAACCCGGACCTGATCCCGGGTGCCGTCGACGAGTTCCTGCGACTCACCGCACCGGCGCAGGCTTTGGCCCGCACCGTGACCCGCGACGTCACCATCGGCGACACCACCGTTGCGGAGGGACGCCGGGTGTTGCTGGTCTACGGCTCCGGCAACCGCGACGAGCGCCAATTCGGCTCAAACGCAGGAGAACTCGACGTCGAGCGACAACCGCGCAACCTGCTGACCTTCAGCCACGGCGCCCACCACTGCCTGGGCGCGGCGGCTGCGCGGATGCAGTCGCGGGTCGCCTTGTCCGAATTGCTCTCCCGCTGTCCCGATTTCGAGGTCGACGAGGACAACATCGTCTGGGCCGGCGGCAGCTATGTACGCCGGCCACTGTCGGTCCCGTTCCGGGTCAAGGCCTAGATGCCGGCCAACGACTGGCTTGCCGAGCGCCGTACCGAGGTCGCAGCCGATCGCATCCTCGACGCCGCCGAGCAGCTGTTCACCCGCCACGATCCGGGTTCGGTGGGCATGAACGAGATCGCCAAGGCCGCAGGGTGTTCCCGCGCCACGCTGTACCGCTACTTCGAGAACCGTGAGGCACTGCGCATCGCCTACGTGGCCCGTGAAACCCATCGCCTAGCCGAGTCGATCGACGTCGATGACATCTTGGACCCACGCGAGCGGCTGGTCGCCGGCACCCTCACGACGCTTCGTCTGGTCCGCGAAAGTCCGGCGTTGTCAGCCTGGTTCGCGACGACGTCGGGGCCGCTGGGCGCCGAGTTGGCGGAGCAGTCCGACGTGATCACCGGCTTGGCCGCCGCCTTCGTCACCTCACTGGGCGACGACCATCCGGCGAACGCGGCCGGCCGCGGCCGATGGCTGGTCCGGGCGATCACCTCGCTGCTGATCTTCCCCGGCCGCGACGAGGCTGACGAGCGGGCGATGCTCACCGAGTTCGTCGCCCCGGTCGTAGTGCCTGCCGATGAGGTCAGTCGCGCACCCGGGTGAAGCGGTGCAGCAGCCAGGCCGGTGGGATGGTGATCACTACCGTCGCCACGAACAGCCCGGCCATCGACCCGGTGTAGACGTGATCCTGCATGATATAGACCATCGCGAATTCCATTGTGATCAAATGGATCAGGAAGATCTCGTAGGAGATCTCGCCGAGCCAGACCATCGGCTTGCTCGCCAGCAGTCGGCAGTACAGGCCCTCGTTGCCCAGCGCCACCGGCGCTAATGCCAGCCCGGAGATCACCGCGTAGAACACCGCTTTGTACAGCGCTTGGGACAGGCCGAGCGGCGATGTCGTCGGATCCCCGGCGAGCGGCGTGGACGCGATCAAATAGCAGACCGCGGCGAGCGGTAAAGCGACGAAGGCATAACAGCGCGCGCCCATCCGTTGCAGCACAGTCAGACTCATGCCGGCCAGG
>CBAAAS010000316.1:0-4660 GCA_964658855.1 uncultured Mycobacterium sp. | reverse complement strand
CTTCAACCAGGAAAACATGGGACTAGCCGAGGTTGCCGGCATCGATCTGCCGCCCAACACGATGAGCGCGCTGGCCCCTGAAACAAGCGTGTTCGCAACAGGTCTGCCCAGCGCGGACGTCTCCGGCGGTAACTTCGACCTCACTCCAGACCAGGCGCTGATCGTGCAAGTGCCTGACGTGCCATCCGGCTACAGCGGGATCGAGCTGATGAACGTCTTCGGCGCGGCGCTGCCATACACCCTGGCGCAGACCACCTTGAACAACACCACGGCTTTCGCCGATCCCGACGGATACACCTACTACGTGGTCAGCGCGACCAACCCAGGTGTGGCGAATTGGCTTGACAGCAATGGCGTTAGCAACGGCGAGATCTTCGCCCGCTTCGAAAACCTCCCCGACGGGACGGACCCGACGGGCCTCCCCGTGACCACCGAGGTGGTGCCCGTCGCCGATGTCGCCAGCTATCTGCCCGCGGACACACCCGCCGTCAGCCCCGCGGAATATGCCGCCGACATGTCACAGCGCGTCTTGTCCTACGACTACGCCTTGGACCTGTCTCGTGAGAACGCCCAACCCGACTGGGTGATACAGGAACTGGAGCTTCACGGGCTGCAGGGCGTGATGGGCGCGGACAACTTCGCCGCGGTGTTCGGCAGCGACCCGACCGCTCCACTGGACCTGAGATTCACCCCGGCGTTGTCTCCGGACTGGGCCACCGTCGACCACGACTTGCTCACCAACCCAATTGGCAGCATCGAGGCTATTGTCAACAATCTGCCCTTGGCGGCGAGCGACATCAATCTGCCCACCGAATTGGCGCTTGGTCAGACGGTGTTGTCGTTGCTATTTCCCCAGCAGCTCGGATCCTTGCTCAACGACACGGTTTTCGACCCGAACACCGGAATCATCGCCGGCTTCCTCAATGCCCGAGACGATCTGGCAACGGCGGTCCTGACTGCGAACAACGACTTCCCCACCGAGTTGGGCAGTTTGGCGACCCTGGAATGGGCGAACATGACCGAGTTGGCCCAGTCAACGTCAAGCAACCTGCTCACCGAGCTCGGCGCACTGATCAACCCCGCAGATCTGTTAGGCGCGTAGCGGTTTGACCCCTAGGGACGACGAAGGGTGACGATCGTGACGTCGTCATGGGTGTCGCCCCACTCCATCGCTGCCCTGATTCCCGAGGCAGGCGCATCTCCGGCGCGGGCGAGAGTTTTCTCGAGTCGGTCGATCCCGTCATCGATCGCCTCGCCGCGGCGCTCGACCAAACCGTCGGAGTACATCACCAATCGGTGTCCGGGCTCGATGGTGAACGTGCTTGGTGCATAGCTCACGTTCTTGAGGCCGATCGGCGGCGACAGCTGGATCGGCGCCTGCACGGCAGTCACGGAATTCGTCAGGTACGGAATCAAATGCCCGGCGCATGCGGCCTCCACCGCGCCGGATGCGAGATCGATGCGCGCAGCGACCACGGTGGCGAACGCCCGCGGCATCAAGTGTTCGCAGAATTCGTTCAGCTCCGTGAGCGCTTCGGCGGGACTGGTCCCGACGAACAATTTCGCACGCAGAGCATTACGCAGCTGCGCCATCGTCCCCGCCGCGGTAATGCCGTGTCCGGCAACGTCACCGAGAACTACCACCAGCCGGCCGTCACGTAGCTCGAACGCGTCATACCAATCGCCGCCCACGCGACCGCCCGCCGCAGGCTCGTAATGCGCGGACAACTGCCAATTATCCAGTGTCGGAATTGAATCGGGCAGCAGGCTGAGCTGCATCGTCTCGGCCATGCGCAGTGCGCTACGCGTACGGTGGTACAGCGACTCGACCAAATGGCGGCGCAGCGCCTCGGCCGACTCGGTTTGGCTCAGCGTCCACGGATCGCTGCGTTCCCGCACGATCTCGCGCCACCTCTCGAACGACTTGCGTGGACTGAGCCGGATTTCGTCGCCCTCGCTGACGGCGATCGCCTTATTGGAGGGATCTCCGCCCCAATCCACCGAACGTTCTACTTCGCGACGAAACCAGATAGCGTGCTGTCCGTCGGGCAGGTTCAGTACGAACGCCCCGGCAGCCAACTGCGGGTCGAGGGTCAGCGCGGGCACGTCCTGCGAGAGGCACTCGGTGCTGGCGATCTCCTCGCCCGCACCGCGCGCCCATGCGGCGATCGCGGACACGACGTCGGGCGGCGGGACCGACCCACGCACCTTCGTGTCGCCTTCGATATGGACGACGACGCCATCGGCGGGCACGAGGTCGAGCAGGTCGGGAGCCCCCAACAGCGCCACCGCGATCGGCTCGCCTTCGCCCAGCGTGGCAGCGGTGAGCTTGGCCAGAACGGCCTGCGACGCGAGCCGCTTGTGCAGCAGGTCCTCCTCGAACTGGTCCACCAGGCGCAGCGACAGAGTTGCTCCGAGAAACTCGGCCGCTGCCCGGGTGCCGTAAGGCGGCAGGTGCGGGCCTGAGTAGTGATGACAGGCGATGAGCCCCCACAGTCGTCCGCGCCGCAGCAGGGAGATCGACATCGACGCGTGCACACCCATGTTCTGCAGGTACTCGATATGGATGGGCGAGACGCTGCGCAGGGTGGCGTGGGTCAGATCGAGGGGCGTCCCGGTCTCCGGACCAACCGCGGGCACCAGCGGCGTCGGCGTGTATTTCACGTCCGAGATGAGTCGAATCCAGTTCTTCTCATATAACGCCCGCGCTTGCGCCGGAATGTCGGTGGACGGGTAATGCAGGCCGAGAAAGGAGTTCAGGTCTTCGCGACGCGACTCGGCAACAACCTCACCGTTGTAGTGATCGTCATACCGATAGACCATGACGCGGTCGAACCCGGTGAGATCACGGACCGCGCGCGCGGTGGTCTCGTACAGCTCGGTCAGCGTAGCGGCTTGGTTCAGCTCCGCCACGGACTTGCGCACCGCCTGATAGGTGTTCGGAAAGGAGAACGGCCGTTCGCCGTAGGCGATTTCGAGTTCGACAAGAAGCACGCTGCCCGGTTCGCGACGCAGGATGGCATCGAACGCGCGAAGCTCACCGCCGACCTCGAGGTGGCACTCGAGCGGGTTGCGATCGCGAAGATCACCGAACGTCGCCGCGGCATGTTCGATGCGCGCGGCTTGTTCGTCCCCGATCAGCGCCGATAAGTGCTGGCCAAGTACTTCGTCGACGGAGCGGCCGAGCAGTTCAGTGACGTTGGCGCTGATCTGAAGGATCTCGAAAGTGGGCTCGCGCACCACTGCCAGCACTCCGCGAGGCTGGATGCTGCCCGGAATATGGATCGGCTCCCGCGCGCAGTTGTCCAAATCGATTGGCGTACCGACCGGGACAAATTCGTCGACCGGCACGCCTTCTGGCACCGACGAGTCACCGATCACGCGCACTGCTTACTGCGAAGTCGACTCCGAGTTCGTCGAGCAAAGCCTGATTGAGGCGGAAAGCGAACTTGACCTCGCTCAGCAGTAGCTCGACCTGGTCGGTCTGCAAGGCGAGGGCGTCGAGGCGAGCCCGATAGCCGTCCTTATAACCCTTGGGCGGCATCGGAAACGCGTAGAAGGCAAGGCCAATTCCGCCAAGGTTGAATACGCGGTCGAGAGTCCGGCCGATTGCTTGACCGCCGGAAAGATCCCCCAAATAGCGGGTGTAATGGTGGGCCAGCAGCGCGGGGCCATTGTCGATGTTTTCCAGCCGGCGACGGTATGACCCTGCTGCCGGTGAATCGACTGATCCCGGCGGACCCTCGAACCAGCAATTCAGGTCGGCTTCGATCGCAGGCAGACGTTCAAGAGCCGGGTCGTAAAAAGCCGCTATGACCGCATCGCTGCGATGGCGTCGAACCGCCTCCTCCAGCGCGGCGTACACCGGGCGCAACCGGGCGAGGTAGGCGGCATAAGCCTCTTCGCCGAGACCGCCGCTGAGCAGGTCGCTGAGAAACGGCGATCGCTCGGCGGCGTCGTGCTCTTCCTGGGAGGCAGACCGCATCGCGGCCGATAATTGCCACGCGGCTGTGGGGACGGCAGCAGCTTTCATCAACGTGCTCCACGGGCTCAGACTCACGGTGACGGACAAGGAGGGACTCGAGAAGGGGGGCCGACCCCCGACAGTCTGTCAGACATCTAACCACGGTTTACCAGCGAGGTAGCGTCAAATCCGCGCCGATTCAACGACCGCGACGCCACTCTCGCGGCCCCCTTCCGCAATCCAAATTGTGTCTTTTTCGTTAGGAATGTTTAGCTCAACCGTGATACCGGGAATTACATACGTGTGATTTGCCGTTACACAAGCTAGGGCAGTCCCGCCCCGAGCCGCAAAGGACAC
The DNA here is from genome assembly GCA_964658855.1 of uncultured Mycobacterium sp. Taxonomy (GTDB): domain Bacteria; phylum Actinomycetota; class Actinomycetes; order Mycobacteriales; family Mycobacteriaceae; genus Mycobacterium. Next base: position 339 of record CBAAAS010000316.1, on the reverse strand, counting down.
CGCATGAACACCATCTTGTACTTCAGCCCCGATGGAGTCGTCTACGAAACCAGTGCCTACAGCAACGCCGATATCGTCGGGCTTGTTCACGACTTTGGCCTGGAAAGTTTGACCAGCTCTGATCGGCAGTTCGACTTCTGGTTCACCCCTATGACCCGGCGATGCCGCCACACTGTCAACCGCAGCGCCACCGAAATGCTGCTGGCAACGACACAGTTCACCGCGAAAACAGTGCCGCTTCTCCACGGCGCAGTCGTGGTCGCCACGCATGATTCTGTCGGTGATCTTGATGGTCTCAGCTGGAAACAATTGGACCTTCTGAGCAAGCGCGGCTCCGCC